>JABIFK010000310.1 GCA_018650745.1 Candidatus Latescibacterota bacterium
CGGCATGGATCATGTCGAACCCTTCACATTTAATGCCGCGCGTTTCTTGTTGGGTGCCATGATCCTGCTCCCCCTCGCCCTCAAGCGTCCTCTACAAAACACATTTTCAAAAACCTGCCAAATAGGTGTCTTCTTAGGTTTCATTCTGTTTATTGGAGCGGCACTGCAACAAATAGGCATCGTTTATACCACGGCAGGAAAAGCGGGATTCATCACAGGCCTTTACGTTATTATCGTGCCTTTTATGGGGCTCTTTTTAAGCCTGCATGTAAGTCGTAATGCCTGGATAGGTGCCATACTGGCCACAGTGGGTCTCTACTTCTTGAGCATTCGAGGTGATCTCACATTTTCCCAAGGCGATCTCTTCGTTTTTGTCGGTGCGTTTTTTTGGGCCCTACACATCTTGGTGATTGGTCGTGTCGCGCAGCACCACAATGCCTTTCATTTGGCCATCATTCAATTTGCCATCTGTGCATTGTGCAGCATCATCGCTGCACTTTTTACAGAAACAATTGCCCTTCCCAATCTCCAAGGTGCATTCTTCCCCATTGCCTACAGTGGTATCTTCTCTGCAGCCATCGCGTTCACACTCCAAATCCACGCACAAAAGAACACACCCGAAACCCATGCGGCCATCATCTTTAGCCTCGAAGCCGTTTTTGCAGCACTGGCAGGTTGGGCCTTCCTCAATGAAGTATTAAATCTGCGCGAGTTTTTCGGATGCGGGCTCATGCTTGCAGGCATGCTCGCAGCTCAAATCAAATCCACCTCAAAATAAAAAAGGGCGACTCAAATATCGAGTCGCCCATTATCTCACCGTCTTACGCAATCCAACACCTAATCCAAAACACTCAAATCCATTCCTTCGCCTTCGCGAAATTCAAGAAATGATTTGATCGAATTGTCCTGCCGAGCAATGCTGCCCATGAGCAGACGATCGAGCAAACGATCTTTACAGGCCACAGCTATGTCGGGGTATTTATCCAATACGTTGTAACGCCCATCGGCATCTTCAGACAAATTGTAAAGTGCGCTGTGTCCATCTACTGTTGAATAAATATATTGCCACTGTGCATCGATACTCGAAGCATAATATCCCGTTTTGACATACCGTTGAATAGGATCTTGATAAACCCCATCACCCACCTCTGCAAATGCCCAATCCCGCTCAGACGTCAAAACATTTTGCCCTTCCATAAAGTATGGCACATCCAAACCTGCACGCTCCAAAAATGCAGGTGCCAAATCAATATGTTCTGTAAATCCATTTACCTTAGAAGCCTGCCTATCTGGCTCAGCCCAAACAAGAGGCACGTGAACCAGCCCGTGATGGGGAAACGTCGTTTTATCAAACACACCATGCTGGCCACAAAAATGACCGTGATCGGCCGTAAACACAATATGCGTATTTTTGTCCAACCCTTGTGCCTTCAGTGCCTCTAGAAATCGTCCAATCTGTGCATCAACAAAAGAAATAGCGCCATAATAATAGGCTGTAACTTCTCTCACTTCTTCTTCTGAAACATGTGCAAACCCCTTTGACTCAGACATCGCCTGAAGCTTTGGGTGTCGATCAAATGGGGTCGCATAGTCCGCTATCTCAATCTGCTCGTGGTCATATAGGTCAAAATAATGCGGATCACAAAAATACGGCGGGTGGGGCAGATGAAAACCTAAATGCAAATAAAATGGATCATCGCCCAGCTCAGGCAAGTATTCAATCGCGCGAGAGGTACTAAAAGCATCCCAATGATATGACATATCCTCAGCCATCAATCCATATGAAATCTGATGCGGATTTCCCAATTCATTTTGAGGATGATAATCTGTCACCGATCGATCAAGCCCCTGATCGTTTAACCACTTGTCATACGCAGCATTGGGGTAATTGGATCGACTCGTCACCACTTTCTGAAAACCAAACGGCTCGGGTTGCATATGATTGGAACCAAAGCTGACACAACGGTATCCTGCATCGGCCAAAAGTTGCACATATGACACCTCGTGTGCCCCAGTTCCCACAAGGTTATTAAATGCACCATTGCTATGGGGGGTCCGACCTGTCATCAAAGCCGTGCGAGAGGGGAAACAGACGGGGGCTTGAGCAATATGGTTGCGATACAATCGCCCCTGCTTGCTGAGTGCATCAAGGTGAGGCGTGTGTACATCGGCATTGCCCATAAAGCGCAAACAATCGGCTCGCAATTGATCTGCAATAATAAAAACAAAATTAGGTCTGTCCATTTAATGCTCACTGGTTGATTATTGAATAGTCTTTGAACAAGGCTTCATCTCGACCACAAAGGATTAATTCATTCGTCGTAAGACATATATCTCCCCGACCTATTCCACCACCAGCCGTACGGCTGTCACCGCATCACCCGTTAAAACAAAATCCACAGACATCGGTTCACTTGTAGGACGTGTTTCAGAAAACACGGGTTTGAGATGATCATTTTCCCCCGTCAAACGCAACTGCTCAACTCGAACAC
>JABIFK010000353.1 GCA_018650745.1 Candidatus Latescibacterota bacterium
AATTGGCACCACATGATGTTGATGTGTGGGCTGGGCGTGGTGATGCATTGCGGCAAGCTGGGCGTTTGGGTGAGGCCGTGACGTCATTTTCGCGCGCGTTGGATTTGGTGCCCAATCATTTTTGGTCTTTGTTGGGGCGCGGCGTTGCGTTACGAACGGATAATGACTTGGAAGCTGCACTGGAAGACTTTGAAGCGGTATTGAAGTTGGACGATCAAGATCCGTGGGTGTGGACGCATAAGGGAGAAACGTTGCGATTGTTGGGGCGTTATGATGAGGCGATTGCCGACTTTACTAAGGCACTGGCATTAGACTCAGATTTTTCTTGGGCGTTAGAATGTCGCAGCGAAACGTATCGACATATGGGGCGTTTTGTTGAGGCCATTGAAGATTTGAACCGGGTCAAGGCATCATGAGTGAATCTCGGCAGATCGTCAATGCCGATCGAACCGTGCCTTTTGATGAAACGATAGCTCGTTTTGGTGAGGCGTTGAAGAGAAAATGTCGGTTTTCGACACGGGCCCGTCAATTTTACGATACGGTTTGGATCTCAGATTGTTATACTGATTATGTGCAGTCGGCCCTGTTTCGTAAATATGAAGGTCCTTTGATGGAAGGCATTGCTTTGCGCACCATGGGCAAAGGGCTTTCCAAACATCAGGTTTTGGCTGGTGCCATGGCCGAGGCTGTCGAGCGGATTTCGTTTTTTGATGCGTTGGCCACTGGGCGTGAGACGCCTATTTATGAACTAACGCCCGATGCTGAACTGGTGCCTACGCAGATCAAAGCTTCAGAAGTGCCTCATCTAAACAATTCGGCCAATGGTGTTTCGGCAGGAAATACTGTTTTAGAATGTGTGTTTCATGGTTTGTTGGAAATGCACGAGCATTTGGACGTGGGTTTGCACTTTCCGTTTCCGGGTTTGGCACATCGGCAGTTTATCGATCCAAACATCACAGGGTTTTCTCCACAAGTGGCCAAGCGCATGTTGGCAGTGGCTGCGCCAGGAGAAAATGAAAAAGTGACCACCGTTCATGCGGTGGTTTGCCCAAAAGATTTGGGCCCATTGGTGCGCACCTGCACACATCTGGATGGGCATATTGCCGTACAGCGTGCATTTAACGAGACCGTGCAAAGCCATAAAACGCGATATGCTGCTGATTTGCAAGCTTTTGAACCTGAGATTTCACTTTTGGATTTGCCCAATCATTTTACCGATGATTTAAAAACAGATATTCAGGTGGTTCTAAGTGGTATGAAAGAACCCGTTTATGTACAAGATTGGACGGATCCTGATATGAAAATTCCTGTGCTGCGACCGTTTAGCCCCAAAACAACAGCACAAGAGCGAGATCATGTTGTGATTGAAGCGTACGTGCATCAAATTATGGTTGATTCTGGAGATTATATTGTTTGGGAGTAATTCATTTTAACCAGGGTGATGTGGTGAGGTGACTGAGGATGTCAAGAGGAGGGCTTGATCATGCCGAAACGGAAACATCTGTGGTTTGGTGTACTTGTGTTGGCGTTTGCCTGTGGACAGGCGAAAGACACAGCGGGTCCAGATATTGCCATTGAGGAGTCGCGTATAACCACACCAGCAGGTACGGAACATGTTCAAGTTTTTGTCCCTGCTGGCAAATTTACAATGGGCACCAGTGATGGCCCCGACAATGAACGGCCGCTTCACGAAGTTGAGTTGGATGCGTTTTACATTGATAAATACGAAGTGACGAACACACAATATCTTGCTTTTTCAGAAGCTACGGGTGCAGAAAGGCCTCAGTTTATTCGCGAGGACGCTTTTAATCAACCCAATCAGCCTGTTGTGGGAACGCTTTGGAATTTTGCGCGTGATTATTGTCACTGGGCCGGTTTGCAGTTGCCGTCGGAAGCGCAGTGGGAGAAAGCCGCCAGTGGTGGAGATGGGCGTATTTATCCTTGGGGTGATACTTCTCCAACGGAATTACAGGGTAATTTTAATTTTACCTCAGGACCCATTGAGGTGGGTAGTTTTCCTGCTGGCGTGAGTCCTTATGGCGCATATGATATGGCGGGCAATGTGTGGGAGTGGACGATTGATGAGTATGAACATACATATTATAATAGAAGCCCTGTTGTGAATCCTGTAAATTTAAAGAGTGAAGGCCTCGACGATGGGGCAGATCGCACATTGCGAGGTGGAGGCTGGTTTTCGGCGGCACGAAATATTCGAATTCCTGTACGCAGTTCGCTTGCGATAATGGACAGGCAGTATGAAGAAAACCCTGATGTTGATAATACGTTGATGTTTGCGCGCATTGGATTTCGGTGTGCGAGAAATATTTCGAATTGAGGTTGAATGATTTCCAAGAATTTACGCCTGTTATTGGCGTTGATGACCGTTGCTCTTGCCGGGGCAGCGGTCTACCTATATGTGCAATTTCCAGAACCTAAAATAACTTCGGTTGTTCCCGCTGCTTCCAAAAACACTCATGTTTTGGCATCTGAAGGATATGCTGGAGCAGAAAGCTGCCGAGAGTGTCATCAATCTGACTTTTCCGTTTGGGAAGGTTCTGCTCATGCACATGCGATGGCCATTGCATCGCCCAAAACCGTGCAAGGCGATTTTACACGCGATACCACACATACATTTGATGGACAGTCCTATCGTATGTTTATGCGGGGTGACAGTTATTTTATTGAAGCACCCAACAGTGAAGGCATTGCCGAAATTTTTGATGTGCATTATATATTGGGCGCGCGACAACACGAAAACTATTTAACGCGTTTTGCCGATGGACGTATGCAAATGTTGCCTGTGTATTATGATTTGAATCAGAAGCAATGGTTTGATTCTGCAGAAGGCACCTTAGAGTTGGGCAAGGCACTCGGGGTTGGAGACTATTATTATTGGACAAATCATGGGCGTACTTGGAACAAACGGTGTTTTGATTGCCATGCTTCTCAGATGCGTAAAAACTATGATTTGGCCACCGACACATACGATACTGTGGTTGGTGATTTGAGCATTAATTGTGAAGCGTGCCATGGCCCAGGTGCTGCACACATCCAATTTTGGCACGATGCCGGCGAAGATCCTAATTTGGCCATGAAGGGAGATGATTCATTGCCAGATTTGAGTGCCTTGAGTGCCAAGCAGCAAGTTGAAAACTGTGCACAGTGTCATGCTCTTAAAGCGGTGTTGCGTTCCGGGTACACGCCTGGCGCTGATTACCAAGATTATTATGAGCCTTTTCTCATCAACTCCTCCGAATTTTTTTGGCCTGATGGTTTGTCTAAAAAGTTGGCCTATCCTTATTTGCAGTTTGCAAGTAGTGGTTGTTTTCTTAAAGCGGGGCTGACGTGCACTGGGTGCCATGCCACACATGGTAGTGAGCGTACTGCTGAGTTGGTGGCTGATCCAGGAGGGGTCGGGTTGTGCGCACGGTGTCATCCAGAAGTTGCCGCCGATGTCAATGCGCATACACATCACAAACCAACAGGCCCTGGTGGCAATTGCAATATGTGTCATTTGCCCAAGCAATTTCGCAATCAGTTAGACATGACAGACCACCGGATTACAGTGCCCGTGCCCGAAAATACGGTGAAATTGGATATTCCCAATGCGTGCAACCAAAGTGGATGCCATGCGGATCAGTCTGCAGAATGGGCATCGGACTGGTCACGCATTTGGTATGGTGAGTATCAAACAAAACGTGTGGATATTGCCAATGCTATTCACCGAGGGCGAGAGGGAGATGTTTCGGCTGTGCCTACTTTGTTGGCGTTGGTGCAGGCCGACGAAACTGCACCTCTTTTGCGAGCCGGTTTGGTTGAGATTTTGGGCAAGTTAGGTGACCGCCGTGCTATGCCTCAGCTGATTGAGGCATTGACCGACAGCCATTCTTCTGTGCGTGCCCAAGCATCGGCCGCTTTGGGTCGTGTGGGACATCCGTTGGCCACACGACCTCTTGTGAACGCATTATCAGACAGTGTTTTTTCTGTGCGTACTCGGGCCGCTTATGCGTTGGCATTGTTAGATTATATGCCCAGTGAGGCGCATAGAGATCAATATCAAAGTGCACTGGGAGAGTTTGAATCTGTGGTGAATGGCAAGGGGATGATGGCAGATGATGCCCATATGCATTTGAATGTGGGGCAGATTTATGAGTTTAGAAAAACGTTTGATGATGCTCTAAAACACTATCGATATGCATTGCGCTTTTTACCTGGTTTGGTTGAAGCACAAAATCGTACCCAGCGGTTGTTGGAGGGGGAAGCACGTTACAAAAAATTGGGCTTGGCCTATGTACACAGGGGCAACACTGTAGAGGGCATTGCGTTATTAGACCGGGCCGCTTCTGCCGGGGTGCGTTCTGATATTGTTGAAACAGGATTGGGCGATGCGCATCGCTGGTTGGGGCAGTTTGATCAAGCCAAACAACATTATCAGTCCGCGTTACAACTTTCAAATGGGAGTCCTGGCGCACATCGGGGAATGGCTTTGATCTTGTATGCACAAGGAAAAGATGAAAAAGGGTTGAGTCATTGGTCGGTATTTGAAAAAGCGCAGGGTGATGGTGAGGCGCGTGTTCGTGAATTGATGGGAGACAAATAAGCGTGAAAAAATGTCCAATAAAAACCCACAGTGAAGCGGCGAATGACAAATGGCAAATGGCCCAACCTACCCCTCCTAATTTGATGGTCCCTCCACGTTTGACCTCTGCCTTCTGTCGTTTGTTTTGTGTTTTGTGCTTTGTGATCTTCGGATGTGGAGAAGGCACAAAAGAACCCAATTTGGTGCGAGCATTAGAGCCTGAATTTACGGGTGTAGAAAGATGTGCCGAATGTCATACCGATAGTTATGCCGAATGGAAACACAGTTTGCACAGTTTGGCCATGGCTGTGCCAACTGATTCAACGGTCGTGGGTGATTTTAACAATGCCTCGCATACCTATGGTGGTGTGACCAGTACAATGTATCAACGTGATGGCAAATATTATATGAAGACACCCAATGCCAATGGGCAAGTGCAGGAATTTCAGATTGACTATACCATTGGTGTTAGGCAACATCAGGCTTATGTGACAAAGTTTTCCGATGGACGGTATCAGGTTTTGCCGCTGTATCACGATGGCGCAACAAATGCGTGGGTTGATGCGCAAGAAGGTGGCGTCGTGGCTCAGCATCAGGTACTTAAGCCCAATGACTATTATTATTGGACCCAGGCAGGACGGACGTGGAATTTCCATTGTTTCGATTGCCATGCCAGTCGTGTGCAAAAACACTATGATGTTGATACCGATACCTATCGCAGTTCCGTGGGTAATTTGTCAATTGATTGTGAGGCATGCCATGGACCATCGGCCAAACACGACGAAACCCGTGGTCAGCCGGGTGCGCCTATGCACCTATTGGCTTTGCGATCGTTAGACAAAGAACCATCGGTTGAGGTGTGCATTCAATGTCATGCAGCAAAAGAAATTTTGACCGAAGGGTATTTGCCGGGTGAGAATTTTTATGATTATTATCAATTGATTTTGCCCGATGATAAGCGCTTTTTTTATCCCGACGGTCAACCTCGAGTTTATATCTATCCGGGTGCGTTGCATCTCATGAGCCCGTGCTTTGTAGATGATGATTTGCGGTGCACAACGTGTCACGATTCTCACGGGTCTACACGCGATGTGGATTTGGTGGCAGATCGAGAGGGCGTGGGCTTGTGTGAAAAATGTCATGAAGATATTGCAGAAAACCCTGTAGCGCATGGACATCACAAACCGGGTAGCAAGGGCAATCAGTGTGTGCAATGTCACATGCCTTATCATTATGTAACGGGTGAAAATTTAACAGATCATCGTATCGTCTCTCCTGTACCTGAAAATACGATTGTGAATGGTGTGCCCAATTCGTGTAATCAAACTACCTGTCATGCCGACCAGTCTGCGCAGTGGGCTTCAAAATGGGCGAAACAATGGTATGGGACTTATCAAGATCGCGAGGTGGCGCGTACCACTGTTGTTGCGTTGGCTCAAAAAGGGGATGTTCGGGCGGTTGATGGTTTGGTGAAAATGTTGAAAGATGGCAGTTCGGTTTGGCGAGCAACGGCCGCGGGTTTGTTGGGTGGTTTGGATGATGGGCGTGTGGTGCCACATTTGATCCAGGTTATGGATGACGAGCATGCGATGGTACGTATGAAAGCGGCGATCTCTTTGGGGCGTTTGGGTGATATGCGTGCCATACCCAAGCTGATCGCGGCATTGTCGGATTCTGCTAAATTGGTACGCATTCAGGCACCATTTGCGCTGATGGATTTGGGCTACCTTGACCAAACAAGTGACCGGTTTAAAAATGCGTTGTCTGAGCATCGTGGTGTGGTAGCCACAGTACAAAGCGATGACCCAGGATATCACGAAAGTTTGGGGCAAGTATATGAGCAGCAAGGTCAATTTGATGCTGCAGAGCGTGAGTTTCGCATTGTTGCCAAATTAGATCCAAGTCATCCCGAAACAGCACGGGATTTGGATCGGGTTCAAAAAGAGCGTGATCTGTTTGCGAAAATAATTTCTCATTTTGCTGCTGAGGAATTGGTCCTACTACGGGGGGCAGCTCAATTGCAATATGGCCGATATGAATCTGCTGTGGATGATTTGAAGAAGCAGACTGGTATTTCTGCTTTGTTTTGGACAAAGTTGGGAGATACTTATTGGGGTAATGGGCAGCACGATGAAGCCTTACAAGTCTATTTGCAGGCAGTAGATGTTGTACCTGCATTTTTGCCAGCGGTGCGACAATTGGCACAGATGGCCTTTGCTGTGACAGGCGAAGAGAATGGTGATGATGCCTACGATGAATTGCCCGCACAGGTGTGGATTGATCGTGCGCTTTCTGCTGTGCGTCAGAAGAATTGGAATGATGCGCGTAAGTGTTTTTTGGCTGCTTTGGAGCGTGAGCAGCGTGGTGATATTTCATTTGGGTTGAGTGAAAAAACGAGGTCTGTTATAAGGACCATGGCCGATTCTGTTTTTGCTGTTGGCGGTGAGGCTTATGAGGCTGGCAACTTGGATGCCGCTTTGTCTGCATACCAAAAAGTGCTGGTGTTAGACCCAGAACGAGCGGATACACATACATTAATGGGGTTGATTCGGGCAGATCAAGGTGCTTTGGCACAAGCCAAACAACACCTTTACGATGCTTTGTTGGTCAATGTGTCCTATGTACCTGCATTAACTATTTTGGGCACCGTATTTCAAGATCATGAGAATTTAGATGTGGCATTGGCTTTATATCAGTTGGCTTGGGCCATAGAACCACTGGCAGCAGGTGTGGAGTTGTTTATGGGGCAAGCGTATTTGATGCAGGGCAATCGCGATAGCGCACGTGTAATTTTGTCACGTGTGGTCAAGCGCGAGCCCAATAATGTAGAAGCACGCGAACTTTTGAATGAGGCAGGAGGGCAGGAATTGTGATGGGGGTGATGCGATTTGTGCGATATGCTGGCATAGGTGTTTTGGTATTGGTGATTGCTGTGGGGGCATTTTGGTTATTACATCCCACTGGAGGTGTGGTGGTTCAGCGTATTGCAGAGCGACCTGCCTTTTTGTGGCGTATTAGCGGCGAAAAGTCTTGTGAGGGATGCCATCTCAAAATTGACTCTGGTATGGATAAACAATGGCGTGAAAGTGTACATTTTAGGGTGAATGTGGGGTGTGCAGATTGTCATGGAGAGGATCATGAGGCCGTATTTGCTGAAAAAGGCAAGGTTTCGGCGGGCGTGTGTGGGAAATGTCATGAAAAAGAAGTGACGGCATTTGCTGAAAATGGGCATGCCGATGCAGAAGTGGCGGTATTGTCTGATGCTCGGTTTTTGGCACAATCGTTGGCTATGCAAGAAGAAGGGTGTATGGGATGCCATAGTGTGGGAGAACGATTTGCTGATGGGAGTGTTGGTGGGTGCAATGGGTGTCATCCGGGGCATGAATTTAGCTCGGCCATGGCACGAGAACCCGAGGCCTGCCAAGTGTGCCATGGCGGGCCTGATCATCCTGTCATGGAAGCATATAAAACGAGTGTGCATGGTGTACTGTACTATAATGATCGTGACCCCGAAAAATCACCCAACTGTGTGACGTGTCATATGCCAAATGGTGCACATGGTCATGTTGCGAATATTGGGTTGGGCGCCGTGTTTACTGGCGCAGTTTTAGAAGACGAATATTTACCACATTTGGCAATGAAACGGATAAGTAAAGAAACATTTGAGGCCAATCGCAAAGAAATGCTGCAAGTTTGCGCGCCTTGTCATTCTGCCCGATTTTCGCGCGAGAGTTTGGAACGTGCCGACGCTATCAAGCGAGAGGCCGATGCAATTGTTGCCGAAGGGTATGCAATCATTAAGTCTTTGTATGATGACAAGGCCTTAAACCCCATGCCTGAAGATCGCCCGGCAAATCCTGTGGTCGGGCATGCCTTTGAACTGGGTGGGCAGCAGCTTTACGAAAATACTTCAGAAATCGAACAAGCTTTTTTTCGCTTGTTCAAGTTTCATCACGCGACAACGTTTAAGGGTGCATATCATCATTCTCCCGATTATACGCACTGGGAAGGGATTGTGCGTATGAAGATGGAGATGGACAAGATTAGGTCAGAGGCCAAACGATTGCGTATAAGTGCAAAATAAGAGAGTATATGCAATATTTTTACATGGTAATTGTGTTTATGTGTAAATAAAACAATGTTTAATGAGGGCTTTAGGTCATTTGCGTTATATGTTTTTCTAAAAAAAAACGTATCTTGTGATTAGTAGGTCTTATTCGGTGTGTTATTTATATCAAAAAAGTGTTGCATGGCATTTTTTTTTTCTTTATCTTCATGTGGATTTGACAAAATACGCTTTTGTGTCGAATATAAATGAGTATTAAACCCTTCGAAGTTGTTAGCTCCGTCCCCGCCAAGGACTTAAATGATTTATTAAAAAAACAGATGTATGAAAGCCATATATCATGAGGATACTCATAATTTCAGGATTAACAATTATATATAGGAGGTGTTGCGACTGTCTAGAACTTGTGAGCGGTTTATTGCAGAACGATTCCGAAGGTCGTTATTTCGCTAACGCGAAAGGAGGTAGTCCGTTGAAACTGTTTAAAATTTTGACACTTGCCGTAGCCTTATTGGCAGCAGGTGCAAGCACAACCTCAGCCCAGGTGACTGGCAAATGGGGTTTTGGTGGATTTATCAGTTATACAAATCCATTGTTTACGTTTGGTAAGCGTTTTAATGGTGGTGTAGACAAGTGGGGCTTAAATGCCAGCTATGTCAGCAGCAGCCGTGTAACACTGGAAGCTGAATATCACCACGCCAATATGGAAAAAGGCGCTTTACAAACAGATAAGTTCTCCTGGAGTCCCAAAGCACTGACATTGAAACAATATGCCAGTGAAGATTTGAATCCCGCCAGTGAATATTCAACCCGCTTTAACAGTGTGTTGATTTCTGGTTTGTGGTTTTTCAATGCCGATCGCACGATGGGTGAAGGAAGTTTTTCGCCTTATATCGTAGTGGGCGGTGGTTTTTACGATCATACGACAGTGGCCGATAATATTATCTGGCCAGGTCAAAGCCCGAATGATGCATTGGGTGCAGGTGGTGGTTTGGATTCACAAGGCGATCAATTGCCTGCCGTTGTGATGAACACACAAACCGATACACGCACCGCCGTAACCGCAGCTTTGGGTTTTGGTTTGGAAGCGTTCTTGACACCCACAATTGCTTTGGATGTAAGGGGTCGTTATCACTTCATCTTAAGCGAATTGCGTCCCTATGATGCGTGGGGTTTAGAAAAAGCCTTTCCTTTACAAATGGTTGATTTGAGCGCCGGGTTCAAGTTTTATTTCTGGGAATAAACAGAATCCTTTAAAGTTTCTGTCTTATACCCCAAAAACAGAAGGAGAATGAATAAGATGCGCAAGATTTTTAAAATTTTCTCCCTGACGATTCTCGCAGGTTTGCTTGCTGGCAATGCATTTGCCGCAACCACCGGTAAGATTCAGGGCACAGTGTCCGATGCACAAACAGGTGAACCCTTGCCTGGTGCAAATGTTGTGATCGATGGATCACAACGCGGTGCCGTGACAGATGGCAATGGTTATTATGTGATCCTGTTGGTAGAACCTGGCAACTATTCGATGACGGGTTCTATGGTGGGTTATGATGCCCAACGCCAAACAGGTGTGAAAATTCAATCTGACTTTACGTCAACGATTGATTTTTCAATTCGTGAAACCTCGTTAGAATTAGGTGAAATGGTGGTTATTGCAGAACGTCCCGCCGTTGAGCCTGATAAAACAACGAGTAAGTATATGATGAGTTCTGAAGACTTGGCAGCTGTGCCAATCGTTCGCGATATGGCCGACTTTGTTGAGCTTCAGGCTGGTGTGTCCATTGATGCAGAAGGCGACGACATTATGATTCGTGGTGGTGATCGCGAAGATGTTGCTTATGTGATTGATGGTGTTCGTGTATCCACCACCGATGGTAGTGGCACACGCACAGGTTTGGGCCGCAGCGTCAATAAGAGTGCGGTTCAAGAGTTGCAGGTGATCACGGGTGGTTACAATGCAGAATATGGCAATGCCCAAGGCGGTGTTGTTTCTGTTGTGACCCGTGATGGTGGTTCCGCTTTTAGTGGTTTGTTTGACTATCAGTTTTCACCATCAGGCCAAAAGCACTGGGGTGCCAATGCCTATGACTCAGCTTTGCATCGTGGGAATAACGACTGGGACAATGCTGATTGGGTTGCCGCATCCATTGAAATTCCTGCCGACTTAGATGGTGACGGTTTTAATGATATCGTTCAAGCGCACCAACGTTTGGATTATACCGGTGAAATGGGTCATCGTATGGAAGGCAACTTCTCTGGTCCTTTGACCAATGACTTGGTGTTCTTCTTGTCTTCTCGTTGGCGCAAAACAGCAGCTGCCTTTCCAGATGCCAATCAGACCACACCTTTCAACACAAGCAGCACAGCCAAGTTGACGTATTCTGCGTCATCGAGCTTGAAGCTTCGTGCTGGTGGTGTGTATGATCGTCGTGATGGTACCTTTGGTGGTCCATCTTCTGGTGGTAAATTGGATCTTCGCGACAATGGTCGTAACCTGTTCTTAAATGTTACAAATCCAACAGGTGATTATGAAGATTTAGACGGTATGTATTATTTAGGTATCACACACTCATTGTCGCCCAAAACATTTTACGAAGTGCGTATGGCCTACAGTGTGTCTACACGTGATACAGCAAACATTCAGCCTCACTTTGCAGTGGCTCCTAATTTGACATCTGATCGTACCACTGATGGTCACTACACGATTTATCGTGAAGTGTCTGACTGGGATCGTCGTTCTTATAAGCGTTTGAGCTTTAAGGCTGACTTGAGCAGCCAGGTGAACAAACAAAACTTTGTGAAAACAGGTTTTGAAGTGATCCGCTACAACAACTGGTTCCAATCTTACTGGTCGGGTGGTCCTACCAACCGTCGTTTGGAATGGTTTGGCAAAGACTTCAATTCCACCTCGTTTTGGCCAAATGGTTCAGAACAAGGTTTGAATCCCATGGATGTGGGTATTTACTTGCAAGACAAGATCGAATTTGAAGGTATGATCGTGAATGCAGGTATCCGTGGTGAAGCATTCTTGCAAAACACCTGGATCAAAGACAATGACAATTTTTATGGTTTGAAAGCACCGTGGAATGGTATGACACGTGCGGCGTTGGTGCCTTTGGTTAAAGGAAAAGCCATTAAGTCGTTCCAACCTCGTGTAGGTGTGTCACATCCTGTGACCGAAAAGAGTTTGGTGCGTTTCTTCTATGGCAAATTCACACAACGTCCTAAGTTCCACGAATTGTTCCAAAATGAGTTCACATCCAATGAAGCAAATGACAGTGACCTCAATGGCAACGGTGTGATCGATCCTGCAGAACGTTACAATGAATTCAACGATTCTGGTTCTGCACAAGGCACCCCTTATTTGCCACCTGAGTTTACCACTTCATTTGAAGTGGGCTTAGACTGGAACTTTGTGGGTGACTATGTCTTAGGTCTCACGACCTATTACAAAGCATCTTCAGATCATATCGCAGGTGCTTCTCAACAGTTCATCGATCCTGAGTCCAACCAGTATGTGACCGGTGTGCAAGGTTTCCGTTCTGGTGACTGGAAAGATGCACGTGGTTTTGAGATGAACTTGCGTAAGAAGTTCTCCAATATGTTCTCGTTCAATGTGGGTTATAACCTGCAGTGGGCAGATGGTGGTCGTAACAGTGCTGGTCGTCGTGACGTGTGGCCAGACTCTCAGTTTGTTGCCAATGGCTGGTATTGGGTAGACTGGGATGTTGATCCTGCAACAGGTGCAGAAGTTCCTGTGTCTTTGCAAGAAAAAGCACGTCGTGATGGATTGGCTGATGATCATTATGTGATCGCATTTGGTGCTTTGGCCAGTGATCACATTCAATCGAAGCAACGTAATATCGAAGAAACAGGCCGTGCCTGGTCTTGGATTCCTTGGTATTCTCACTACTCATCTGATGGTGTGCAATTGCACAATGATCGTGTGAAAGACAACAGTGAGTATGGTGATGAAGACAAAGAATTCTGGGAACGTGCCAGTGCACATCCTGGTAACCCAGGAAATGGCGAAGCCAACACCTTGGTGGGTCACTCACAAGAATCTGGTGAGCGTACTCCTTTGGGTGCTGATCGTCGAAGCTTTGGTTCTATGACGTTCTTGTTTGCTACACCGAGCCAATATGGCCCATTTGGTGGCAAAGCATTGGGTAACTTGCGTGCCAACATGGTGTATCGTCTTTATACCGGTGCTCGTTTTACCTATTCAGCCGCTGGTGTGCAAGGGTTCCGTTATGGTCCTATTCACACACGTGCCGACTTCAATGCAGAAAAAGTATTTGGCAGCCCAAGTGGTGTAAGCGTGAGCCTTGCTGTTGAAGTGTATAATCTCTTCAACCAACAAGACAATCGTCAAAACGCTTTGGGTGGTCGTGCAGAAGACTTTAATACCGACCGTTATCAGGTATATGGTATTATGGGCTTAGAACCGACCAACAATGATATTCAAACATTGAGCTTGACTACACCTGAGCTCAATGATGTGAGCAACTACTGGGATGCTCCTCGTGAGATGAACTTTAGCTTGCGCATTAAATGGTAGATTGAAAAAAATTGAAGCTTCCACTTGTCTTCCGGGGAAGATAAGTGGGAGCTTCAAAAAAAGCTGTGAAACACGGGAACTTTTCACCTAGAGATGCGTTATATATAAAGTAATGTAAATCGAGGATGGAAAAACGTGTTTCAAAGCGTTCAACCTACAGTCTGGCGTGGGGGCGCCCACAAAAGACCGACTTCAACTGCGAAAGGAGGAGCCGAATTTTCGTTTCTGGAGTCGCCGGGGAAACGCAACAGTCGTTAAAGCCGTAAACGAAGTACGAAGTTCGTAAATTCGTTCAATCTTTTACCCCATAGAGGAGTAAGGCGTCAATGACACCTAAAAAGCTATGGTTTTTAGCCACCGGTTTTTTTGCCGGGGTGGGTATGTGCTTGGCTGGTCTTGTGACCACCGCAGATGCCCAATGGGGCAGCAATGCCCGTCGTTCGATGGCTCGCGGTCAGATCGGTCACACGATCCACAACCCGGGCATGAGTGGTAAGAAGGACAACCGTACTAAGTTGGCACAATCTTCATTTTCATATCCTCAGGGTCGTAACATCAAAGTATACTCTGGTGGTTCTGAGCGTGAAGGTTGGAATGCCAAATCGAATTCAGCTGGTGAAGGTTTTTGGGTTTTGAGCAAGTCTGGCAACTCGTATGCAGGTGCGCGTG
>JABIFK010000201.1 GCA_018650745.1 Candidatus Latescibacterota bacterium
AAAAATTTAGATATGAAGACGGGTTTGCGACTGGGGTTGTGCAAGATATCTACTCGCCCGACCCTGTTGTGCTGAAACATTTTGCGCCCAAAGGGTTCAAAAATGCAGCAGCTCTATCGGCTAATTTTTTGCAGAACCTGTTGTGTGTGGCAGAAGACGAACCGCAATATGAAAATGTCGTGCGTTTGGCATCTGAGACAGATCGTTTTGGTGTTGCGCAAGTGAAGATTACGCACCATTATTCTAAACGCGATTGTGATCGGCGTGATTATTTGGTGACACAAGCCAAACAGATTTTACGCAAGGCCGGTGCTTTGTTTTTTCATACGTATCAAATAGATAGTTTTTCACACGGAGTGGGGGCTGTTCGGATGGGGAATGATGTGAAAGACAGTGTGTTGGATCCTTTGTGTCGGTTTCATGGCATTGATAATTTGTTTGTGGTGGATGGCAGTGTGTTTCCTTCATCGGGAGGCGTCAACCCCAGCTTGACCATTGCAGCCAATGCCCTACGTGTGGGCGCACACATTACCCAAACCTTTCGGAATATTTGACCAGTGAATAAGGATAAACCTAAAATATGTTTGGTTGGATGTGGGCAGATTGGGGCGTTACACGCTCGTAATTTGGCAGGCAAGACCGACCTGCTTTTTCATAGCCGGTCTTGGCAAAGTGCCCGTGTGTTTCAAAAGAAATTTTTAGGGCGCGGTATTATCGCTGATTTTGAAGTGGTTTTGGAAAGTGATGTTGATGCGGTCGTGATTGCGACGCCGCCAGAATATCATGCAGATCAGATCATTGCAGCACTGCAGGCAGGCAAGGCTGTTTTGGTTGAAAAACCGCTTTGCATTTCAGCAGCAGAAGTCGCTCGTATTGAAAATGTATTAACACAAGTTGAGAATCCTTTGCTGATGGTTGCAGAGAATTATTATTACAAACCTTCTCTGACATATATCAAAGATTTGATTTCCGCTGGTAGGTTGGGTGATTTGCAATCGGTTTTCGTAAAAAAGTTGACTACTCAAACTGCCGAGGGCTGGAAAAGCGCGCATGGTGCTCTGTTGGAAGGCGGCATTCATTTTGTGGCACTCATTGCTGATTTGTTTGACACTTCACCCGTAGATGTTGAAGCCGTATTCCCCGGACATCGTGAAGGAGAGGCGGAACGACATTCGGTCACGCGTCTGACGTTTGCAAGTCAGGCAACTGCAGAATTGCATTATTCTTGGGACACGCCAAGTTTGACCAAGGGTGTTTTTCAACATTCTAAAATCGAAGGTTCGGGTGGAACTGTTATTTTTGAGAGCAATGGCATCTATGCACGACATTCTGGGGCTTTGTTGCCCGCATTCCCTGGGTTGAAAGATTTGATGGGGTATGGTGCTATGACGCAGGATTTTTTGAATTGTTTGCAAGATCGTGCATTGCAACCTTATTCTAACTTTGAACGGGCAAAACGCGATTTGGATATTGTCTTTCGAGCATACACTGATTTGGGTTAGGACTAACTTATGAGCCGTCTATTTTTTGGTTTGGGTGCTGGTTTTGCTTTTTTGAGTGTGATGCTGGGCGCATTTGGTGCCCATGCTCTGCGTGGAAAATTGGAACCGCGTATGTTAGAGGTGTTTGAAACGGGTGTGCGTTATCAAATGTATCATGCATTTGCGCTTATCATAACAGCTTGGGCTATTTCTCAATGGCCGGGCAGTTGGGCGTCGTTCGCAGGCTGGTTTTTTGTTGCGGGCATTGTTGTTTTTTCGGGAAGTTTGTACACAATGACTTTAACGGGTATGCGTGGGTTGGGTGCTATTACGCCATTGGGCGGATTGATGTTTTTGGCAGGATGGTTGTGTTTGGTTTGGACAGTGGTCAAAGCATAAAAAGAAATATGTGATCCTGTTTTTAATTGTTTGGTTTGATGTTCCGGATAGCAAATTTGTACTCCTGGTCACTTTTGCTTTGGGATATGAGTTTATTAAATTACGTGCGAATGGAATAATGAAGAAGTTTGACACCAAAGGACTCTTGTAATGGCTGTATTGGAAAGACTGAACATCGGGATTGTTGGTGCGGCTGGTCGGGGTGCGAGTTTTCGATCGGCATTTGGCGCACAAGA
>JABIFK010000390.1 GCA_018650745.1 Candidatus Latescibacterota bacterium
AAATAATGAATCGTCTTAGATCTACAACTCCCATGTCAAAAGCTTCAAGACTTGTGACTGTTATAAGATTATGACTTCCAGACCTGCGACTTGAGACCGTTTTTGAGACTTAATCTATAAGGAGTTTCTTTATGTATCATGATGTGATTCAAAACCCGCCACCAACAGTAACATTGGATACCTTTGACAGTCTTTTTGCACAGTGTTTACCCAAGCCTCAGGCAGAGCGCTGGACGGAGATTGCTTGGGAGACGGAGTTGTGGCCTGCGCGTCAGCGTTCTGCGCAAGAGAATAAACCGCTTTTTTTGTGGGCGATGAATGGGCACCCGATTGGCTGTGTCTGAAACAATGGTGTGGTGCGCCGTGAGCGCACCTACTCAGATCCTCGCATTATCAGTTTGTTGAACGAACGTTTTGTGACAGCGGCGATTAATATTAATAGTCTTCAACATCAAGACGACGATGAAGGACGGTGCTTTCGGCTGATTGCGTTGCAGGGGCGGTTTAAGTTGTCGTTTGAAGACGCCCTTGCTCGGGTGGCCAAAACCGATCACAAAGAATGTCACCAGGGGCAATTTGTGGCGACGATTGAGGGCGAACTTTTGGGCTCGCGGCATACGGCAGATCCGGATGATTTGTTGGCGATGTTGAATACCGCATTAAGCAATTGGGACAATCGCACGACCCAAAAGGACACTTCTCAAATTGCAGACTTAAGTAAAGATGAACGTTATGTGTGGGGTTATCCAGAAGATGGATTGGTTTTACACTTGGGGTGTACAGATTTGCCACGTGAGATAGATACACGCCCTGATGGAGAGTATCAGCGCACGGCTCACAACCAAGATTTTGTGTGGATGACCCGTGAAGAGATGTTGTCGATTGTACCTGATGGCGTTCAAAAAGGGGATCGGTTTTCACTGCCCGAAAATATTCATCGACGGTTGGTGCGATACCATCTCTTAGATATCGTGCGAGGCGAAACACCGCCTTGGGCCAAAGATGTGCCTCAAGATGTGGCGATGGAGTTGCACGTAACAGACTTGGATTCGGATTACGTGCATATGACGCTACACGGGGGTGGGAAGCTTCAACAAAAAGGGTCTTGGTGCACCCAGCCGCCTCGGCGATCTGTTTATCGGCGCGGACAAATGTGTTGCTTAATTGAAGAACGGGGTTTTGAACCGGCTCTTTTGGGGCATCTTGCGTTTGATCGTGTTCAAGAACGATTTACGCGTTTTGATGTGCTTATCGTGGGGACACGTTGGGGTGGCACAACATTTAATATGCGTTGTGATGACACCGATGCGGCACCTTTGGGCGTTGCTATGACGATAGCCAATACGGATGCGTTTAGCCGCATTCCACCACACGGCAATCCGCGTTCGTATTTTGAGGCGTAGATTGCGACAAAAAAATGTAAAAAGGCACACCTTTTCGGTGTGCCTTTTTGTGTTGAAGAAATAAGATATAGACAAACAAAGAGAAAACGCCCAGTCGGGCAACCGGGCGTTTTCTAAAGGATGAGCAGAAGGAAAGGGTTCAATCAATCACTACCCATCGGGCGTCCTTACGGACACAATATTTGTGTTACGGTGTTCGAATCAACTTGTTGATGGGGGTAAGTTGAATATCTCCCACAGAAACTTGAGCTTTGTCTGCGTGTACGGTTGTCACACTGATTGGTTGAAAGTTGGGATGATCTACAGATATTTCAAAATCACCGGGCAATACCTCTAAGGTTGCAATACCCGTTGCATCTGTTCGAACCGTTCGCGATGTGCGCACCCCATCGGGGCGACGGGCTTCAACTTCGACATCTTCTAATGGCTGACCACTTTCGCTGTCACGCACATTTGCAATTAAGGTAATGGCTTCTACTTCTGTTTTGACAATGCGCACGTCTTGGGTTTTGTGCCACACCGATCCCTCGGATGTGTAAATCAGTTCAATCAAACCACTCTGTGATGGCTGGTTGTTGATGTTGAACAAGAATACGCCACTGATGATGCCATTGCCTTCGGGAGAAAGCGTGCGGCTTTGTTCAACAAAATCAAAACGATAGACGCGGCTTGGCAATTGTCGATTGGCGGGTGGTTTGGTTGCTTGTGGTGCAAAATGACGCACCAGACTTTCACCCACGTCAGTTGTTAAAGTTAAAGGTATGGTTGATAAATTGGGCGATTCGGACGAATTGAGCGCCCCCGAACCACATCCAACAGTGAATAAAAATGCGACCCATACACCACTTTGAATAAGCTTTTGCATCTTGAACCTCCATGTGTGTTAAACACTTTGCAAATGGAGGCATGTCTGTTATATTAACAGAAGTGCCCCCGTTTTATTACGGTCCCTGCGCCGGGGAAACCAACTTGCTTTTGCTTACTAGGGCGTTTTGCAAGTAGGTTCGGGCACTCTATTTCATTTTTAAACTACGCAAAGCCAAACCCTCCTTGGGTAAATGAGTCTCTGTATGCGTCCTGCGCACAGAGGCTTTTTTTGTTGGCGTTGCGCTGATCAGCGACTTTTTCTAAAACTTTAGACCAAATTAAAAACAACTTGTTTCATCTAATTGGCACTGCTGAACAAATTTCCAACTGTGGCTTGAGACAAGTGTTCAATCATTTCGCGTTTAAGCGACAACTGAACAGATCTTGCTTCAGGTTTTTCGTGCAACAACCCCGCCTCACGCAACAATTGCACGTGATGTGAAATGGTGGGTTTGGACACTTTTAAGATCTTTGAAAGTTCGGCAGCTGTGCACGGTGTTTGTGCAATGTGCGAAATAATTGCATATCGTGTGTTGTCACCCAATGCTTTAAAAATGAGTGACGGATTCATTTCTGGTACGCGTTTGCCATTGGTAGGTATGGACACAACATTGTTGGAGGCTTCTGATTCGATTTCATCTCCGTCAATGGCAATGTCAAATTCAAAATAAGGCAAAAAGATGGTGGTAAATTTACCGTATTCGTAAAAAGTCCAGAATCGCATGCTGTTAAAGATAGAAGGCATGAGATAAAAATTACCGAGGTTTGGAAAAGGAATACGGAATTGCCCTTTACAACAGACGAGGGTTTGATTTTCCTCATCGACTTTCATCGTGACTGTTTTGTCATTGTTTAAGGCACGTTCTAAAAACTCTGGCAACGCATAGGTTTCAAACAGGCGTTTCTTCTCTTCGACAGATTTGACCAGTAGAGGATATGTAGATTCCCAGACCGATTTCAATTCAACATCCCAAATAATGCGAAGGGTATCAATGAGTGTGGCTTTGAACGCTTCGGGTGTGTGAATTAGGCTGTTCATGGCCTGTACAATATCGGCGTTTGCTTGGAAGGGGC
>JABIFK010000200.1 GCA_018650745.1 Candidatus Latescibacterota bacterium
AAAAGTTGTGCATAATAGGCATACAAAATAACGCCACGCTGCCCAAACCCAAAAGGAAATTTTATGACCCGTCAAACCATCGGCCTTTTTGTAGGCATCTTTCTTTTTGTACTCATGAACATTCTGCCCGTGCCCAATGGCCTCACCCCTGAGGCGATGCGCGCAGGGGCTGTCACATTGCTCATGGCAACTTGGTGGATGACTGAGGCCATTCCTATTTTTGCAACAGCACTGGTGCCCTTGGCATTGTTTCCCTTGATGGATGTGATCAGTGCCAAAACCGTAGCAGCCAATTACGGGCACAACTATGTATTGATGTTGCTTGCAGGTTTCTTCATTGCCAAAGCCATCGAAGTGCACGGCCTTCACAAACGTATTGCATTGGCCATCATCCAGCGCATTGGCACCAGCCGCCAACGACTTGTCTTAAGCTTTATGGTTGCCACAGCTTTTTTATCCATGTGGATTGCCAATGTCGCAGTCACACTCTTGATGCTGCCCATCGGCCTGGCCGTGATTGCGCGAGAAGAAGCTGCAAGTAAAAAACAAGATGCCTTTGGACTCACCCTCATGCTCGCAATCGCACACGCAGCCAGTATTGGTGGCACCGGCACCCTCATTGGCACACCGCCCAACATGGTTTTTGCGGGTATGGTTAAAAACCTTTATCCTGCCGCGCCAGAAATCAGCTTTTTTCACTGGATGCTCATTGGCATTCCACTTGTCATTGTCTTTCTACCCATCACCTGGTTGTATCTGGTCAAATACCACAAAATCGAGGGCAGTTTTGTCGGCAGCGGCGAAGTCATCCAGAACGAAGTGGACGCCTTAGGCAAAATGAGCAAAGCAGAAAAACGCGTGCTCATTATTTTCATTTTCACAGCATTGGGTTGGATATTCAGAAGAGGTTTTACAATTGACCAGATGGTCATTCCGGGTTGGGCAAGTTTACTGGGTGTTGAAGAGATGGTGCACGATTCAACCGTAGCAATTGTTTCGGCACTCATCATGTTTCTTATGCCATCCGGTGAAGGCGGTAAACGATTGCTCGATTGGAAATCTGCTGAAAGTGTACCCTGGGGTGTTCCACTCATCGTGGGCGGCGGTTATTCCATCGCAAAAGGTTTTTCAGAAACAGGGCTTGCAACCTGGATTGGCAATGAACTTGGTTTTATAAGTGTTTTGCCCTTATTTTTGGTGTTGCTGTTGGTCGTGCTGTTCATGACATTTATCACAGAAATCAACTCCAACACCGCTACGGCCAACATCTTTCTACCCGTTTTAGCCACCATGGCCATTGCAGGTCAAGCCCACCCATTCCTACTTATGATCCCGGCAACTTTCGCTTGTTCCTGTGCGTTTATGCTGCCTTCAGGCACGGGACCCAACGCCGTCGTATTTGGCAGTGGACGTGTCACAATTCCTCAAATGTCTAGAACAGGTTTGTGGCTCAACTTTATCAGCGTTATGGTCGTCACCTTGGTCATGTACCTCATCGCCATTCCCGTCTTTGGCATCACTTCAGGCGTACCCGTTTGGGCCAAATAAGCCCTATGGGTTCATGTCACCCAACACGCGGTTTATTTCTGCGAAGAGATCATTGACCTGAATAGGTTTAGAAACATACCCATTCATACCGGCATCAATGCAGCGTTCTCGATCCCCCATCATCGCGTTGGCCGTCATGGCAATAATTGGAACCTGTTGCAGACTTTTATCTTGCATTGCTCGAATGATCCGTGTGGCTTCAAAGCCATCAACAATTGGCATTTGAACATCCATAAGAATCAGATCAAAGACTTCAGATTCATGCTTATCGATGGCGGTTTGACCATTCTGAGCGATTGTAACATCGTGGTTATTCTTTTTCAAAAGACGCTCTGCCAAGCGCTGGTTGACCACATTGTCTTCAGCCACCAAAATCCTAAGCGGTTTCAAAAACACCTCGCGTAAAGGGTTGTCCTTTCGAACATCCTCCTGATCTTGTGACCTTTTAAAAACAATCATAAAATCAAAAACACTGCCTTTGCCCAGTTCACTTTGCACGGTCAATTCCCCTCCCATCATCTGAACAATCTGGCCACTAATGGCCAACCCCAAACCCGTGCCCCCATAATCGCGAGTCGTTGATGCATCTGCTTGGCTAAAAGCGCCAAAAATATGAGCCTGTTTTTCAGGCGAAATGCCAATGCCCGTATCTCTCACGGAAAACCGCACGTTAAC
>JABIFK010000339.1 GCA_018650745.1 Candidatus Latescibacterota bacterium
GTCACCAAATCTCAGTTTGCACTCATTCCCAGACAAAGCCGCGCAGGAAATTTCGTAAAAGTTGTGCAACGTATTCCGGTCTACGTTACAGTAGATGACACCAACAACCTGCTTAAACCGGGCATGTCAGCTGTTGCGGCCATTGATATCACCGTACATACCACACCATGAATACCACACCCTCTCCCGAGGTCCCACAAGTCCATTACAAGAATCCTTGGTTTTTGGTCATTGCCATCGATTTCGGGCACAGCGCCGCATTGGCCAGCAGCATTGGTCTTGTCAATCTGCTCTTGCCTCAAATTATGCCAGAAATCGGTGCTGATGTTCGCAGCATCCAATGGGTCCAAACTTCCTTTTTGATCACAATGGTCATCCTCTTACCCGCCGTTGGGTGGTTGAGCTCAGCTGTTGGGCAACGCCGCTTATATCTAATCGGCTTGGGCCTTTTCGGCGTCAGCACAGTGTTGTGTACCTTCGCGTGGAATTTGCCCAGCTTGCTTTTTTTTCGAGTCATACAAGGCGCAGGAGCAGGCCTCTTCTTTCCACTCGGAACACCCTTCATTTTTGATGCATTCCCATCCAATCGCCGAGGATTTGTCTTAGGTGTTTCCACACTGCTCATGTCCATCAACAGCTTGGGCGGCAGTGTGCTGGCCTCCCACCTGGCAGATCTGTTTGGTTGGCGGTGGGGATTTTACTTTTTGTTCGTCGAAGCCTGCATCGGGTTGTTGTTTTCCATCACCATTCTCAAAGAGCGCCGTATCCCCAAAGTCGGGCAGTTCGATTTCCCTGGCTGCGCCACAATGGCCCTTGCACTGATGAGTCTGTTATTGTTGATCACGCGAGAGTCCCACAGTGGTTTTTTCACACCAGAGCACATCTTTTTGAGTTTTACTTTTATCGCCAGTGCCGGAGCTTTCTTTTATATCGAAAAAAAAACGGCAGAACCGTTTGTCGATCTACGGCTCTACCGCCATACGGCTTATGCAGCAGGAAGTTTTATAGGCTTTCTCGTGCCAGCCATATCGGTTGGCATTTCTTTTTTATTACCCATCTACCTACAAGGTTTACTCGGATATTCAATCTTCCAAACCGCTCTCATACGCCTGCCAAGTGGTCTTTTTGGTACCTTATTCACCCCCTTGGCGGGTTGGCTTTCCGACCGATCTGATTCTCGTCTCCTTGTCAGTGGTGGGCTTTTGGCACTCATGCTTGCCACAGCAACCATAGCAACAATCACACCCGAAACGTCCCCCGTTTCCCTTGCGTTAATGCTCACCGTCATGAGCATTGCCACCGCATTTATCTTCACCCCCATCTCAAACACAATGTTCAGCAGCCTGCCGCACGAATCTATCCGACTGGGTTCAGGTCTCTATGCGCTTAAAAGACAATTGGGGCGGTCACTTGGCACAGCAATCATCAGTGTTCTTTTTGCTGATCGACTTTTGCGACATACGACACAAAAATTTGACGCTTGGGCATTGCCAAACACAGTCACAAGGTCGCTGCAAGCCGAAGTCTCCATGCGATTTCCAAACGCCAGCACTGAAATACCCAACGTGCCCATATTTCTCATTCAAGACACGCTGTTGCAAAATGCCACCATCGCAGCCTTTTCAGAATGCTTTCTTATCGTTGCAGCATGCTTGCTTTTATCATTTATTCCCATCCCCTATTTGCGCACGCCAAAAAACTAAGCACGTTCAATGTAAAATCACTCAATCCGCTCAGCACCATTTACTGCCGAACACACATAAATCTCGGGTGTCAGCTTACTGAGCTTCGGATAGGTCTCATTTACAGTGGTCATAAATGTGTCTACAGCATCCGCCTCCACCAAATTGACAGTACATCCACCAAACCCTGCGCCCGTCATGCGTGCGCCCAATACCCCCGGAACACTGTGCGCAATCCCAACCAAAATATCCAACTCATCTCCGCTCACATCATAATCATCACGTAAACTGATATGAGATGCATCCATCAATTCACCAAACCCAGAGACATCGCCCGCTTGCAACAGTGCCACAGCATCCTGTGTGCGTTGGTTTTCCGCAATCACATGCCGACAACGTTTTAAAACTTTCTCAGACAGCGCCCCTCGATAAGCCTCTAACATATCCA
>JABIFK010000583.1 GCA_018650745.1 Candidatus Latescibacterota bacterium
CAGAAACAGGAGGATCAAACTGTTCAGGCAGGTTGATTTGTTATTTTATGGAGGGGGGCGTCCAGCACGTGTATCAAGGATGCGGGCACCGGAACCTTGCCACTACGGTGATGGCTTTATACAGGTAACTTTGAAGGGTTGGATTTTCAATTCCTGATTGCATATCAAAAGATGTTACTTGCCGAGTGCGCGTTGTTCGCATTCGGCATATTTTTTGACCAAACCATCATACACGCCTGGGTTTTTGGGTGTGATTTCCGATCCGGAAATGGGATCGGCAAACCCTGTGATGATGTCTTGCCATTGGGTGGATGTGTCTGATTCACTAAGATAACCATGAGCGGCGCGTAGGGCTGCGCCCAATGCGGCACTGTTGGTGACTTCAAATTGATAGACGGAGCAATTTTGCACGTCGGCCATAATTTGCAAGATGTCGGTGTTGACCGACGCACCGCCTGTGACATAAATGGCAGAGGGGCGTACGCCCATCCATTCTGAGTGAATGCGCATCGACATCATTTGGGCTTCAACAACAGCACGGCAATGACCTTCGGCGTCGTTTTCGTCTAAGTCGAAACGGTGAATGCCTGGGGTGAGTACATTGGGTACGATTTCAGGTTCAAAATAGGGCAGTAGGATTTTTCCGTTGTTGCCTGGTGGAGTTGCTTGTAGGGCTTTTGAAAAACCATCCCAATTGAGGCTAAATTGTTCGGCAATGGCTTCGCGTGCGAGTGACCCATTTTTGAAACAAATGAGGCTCATGTAATCACCTGTGGGCGACACAAAAACGTGACCTTCACCGCGTGGATCGGTTTGGCATTTTTGCATCGTACCAAAGTAGGTATCGCTGGTGCCCAATGAGATGGCGACCATGCCTTCTTTAATCAGCCCAAGGCCAACAACACTGTTGGGATTGTCACCTGACCACGTGAGCGTTTGTGTGTTTGGATCAAAACCATATTTTTTGACAAAGTAAGTACTGATAGGACCAATCGTTTTCCAGGATTCGGCCAGTGGTGGGAGGCGGTCTGCAAGGTCGGGTGCGGTGGCATCTAAAGCTTTTGGGTGCCATTGGCGGGTTTGAATGTCCATCAGATTCATGCCTGCGCCGTCGCCATGATCGATGGGTGCGATTGTTCCTGACAGAATAGATGCCATAAAAGAGCTGACCAGCATAATGTGTGAAGTTTGCGCATAGGCCTCGGGATCCTCTTTGTAGAATTTTCGAATTTGAGGACCTGTGAATCGTTCGAAAGTGGTGGAGCCTGTGGTTTCTGCCGTGGCTTGTAATCCACCGAGGTTTTCACATATTTCATCACACTCTGGTCGTGTAGATGAATCCATCCAAATGGGGGATGTATCGCGTGAGAAGGCGTTTGCAAGATTTTCTGTGAGGCTTTTGTTGGCGTCTAAGTGAGAGAATACGTCAGGTGCTGTGGTATTTAAATAGACTGAACCGTGTTGTTGACCAGAGCCAGAGATGGCTTTGATTTCGTTGAGTGCAATACCATCGGTTTGCATTTGAGCAAAGAGTTTATCTAAGGCGTCAACCCATATTAGCGGTGGGGTGTGAGCAACTTGTGGATTGGCATTCTTGAGTACGCCGTTTTCTGTTCTATAATGCGGAAAGGTCTCATCATAACTGAGCGAGATATCATAGATGACTTGGCGGGTGTCGAGGTCTATGAGGATGGCACTGAGACTTTGCGTGCTGGAATCCAGCCCAAGAAATAAATTGGCCATGCGATGTTCCTTTGGTTGTTGAAATAGAACCCCCGTTAGATGTTGGATCTAACGGGGGCTTTTAACTGGATAACTCAGTCGTCTAAAAGGCTTTTAAGCGCATCAATGCCACCTTGGAAAACACCGCCACCGATCATGGTCACTGTTTCTTCTTCGCCTTCTGGTGGTGTATTAAATTCGGCTGACCATTCGATGTAAGTGCGATTACCATCTGTGATTTTACTCAACTGCAATGTGGCGACATAGTTTTCAACAGGCATGGGTGATTCGAGAATGGAATAGGTGCAGGTGTATTCTATGTCGCTCAAGGTCAACAATTGCTCGCGAATGTTGCCACCATCTTTGAGATTGAAGTTGCGAATACATCCCACTTTGTCACTGGGCTCACTATTTTCTATCTGGCTGTCGGCAATGGCAGGGTGCCAAGCAGGCAGGGCGTTGAAGTCGCGGATTGTTGCCCATACTGTGTCTATCGGTGCATTGATGACGGAACTGGCAAGGGTGTGTGCTTTGGCCATTTCTGCTTCTCCTTCTAAGTGTGCATCCATTTTGGATATTAACTGGTTTTGTTGCACGATTTATTTGGTAAATCGATCTGCAATTGGACTGAGACGAATGACTGTACCTGGGCTGTTTAAGACCACGTAAATGGCGCCGTCAGGACCGGTTGAGACGTCTCTTACACGGCCCAAGTTTTTGACAATGACTTCTTCATGCATAATACGATCTGATTCCACATTTAATAAACTCACAACTTCATAACGCAACCCACCGGCCAGGAGCTGGTTTTTCCATTTGGGAAACAGGTCACCGCGATAAAAGTCGAGCCCACAAACTGCAATAGAGGGCTTCCAATAATAGTTGGGTTGTTCCATACCTTCTTTGCGCACAATGTCTGTTACGATGGTGCCGTTATAGTTGAGGCCATATGTGATTACGGGCCAGCCGTAATTTTTGCCTTTGCCAATCAGGTTGACTTCATCACCGCCCATAGGGCCGTGCTCCGTATCCCATACGCGTCCGGTTACTGGGTGTACGGCCAATCCCTGTGGGTTGCGATGTCCATAGGAATAAATTGTTTTCATCGCACCTTCTGTGTTATAGAAGGGGTTGTCCGTGGGAATTTTTCCGTCGGGATAGATGCGGTGAATTTTGCCATTGGGGCGGCTGAGATCTTGGGCCTGTTTGCTGGCACCGCGGTCGCCAATTGAAAAGTAGAGATACCCTTGGGGGTCAAAGACAATGCGGCAACCAAAGTGACTGCCTGAGGTGCGATAGGTTTCTTGTGGCGCTTTAAAGAGCATTTGCTCGTCCACCCAGGCGTTGTCTTTGATGTGCCCGCGAACCACACGGGTCATGGCTGGTGGGCGGCGTTCACCTTCGTTGGCTTCTCTAAAGTTGTGGCTGTATGCAAGGTAGATCCACCCGTTTTGTGCATAGTTGGGATCAATGGCCACATCTAAGAGCCCCCCTTGGCCAGAGTGCAAAACTTTGGGTGTACCTGAAACGGGTTCGGGTAACAATTTGCCATCTTTGACGATACGCAAACGCCCTGGGCGCTCGGTGATAAGAGCTTGGTTTGGGTTGATAAAGTCGATGGCCCAAGGAATTTGCAAACCTTCAGCAAAAACGTCTACGGCAATCTCGTAATCAAGAGAGAGCAATTGGTCTGGCAGGGGCAAGGGGTCGGGTTGTGCTTTTTTCTCTTCTGCTTTGATAAACTTAACAATGTCCCGAATTTGCTCGTCTGTGAGCATGTTTTCAAATGCAGGCATCCCTTCTTGTGTGATGCCGTGTTTGATGTTTCTAAATTGGTTGCCATTCCCATGGTTCCAGATGCCCGAGGTAAACCCTTTGGCACTGCCACCTTGAAGTTGGGCACCATGGCACTGACCACAAAATTGTGTGTATAAACGTTGTCCTTCTGGCATGTCTTGTGCAAAAGAGGAACTATAGGTTAAAGCTAAAAATAGAAAATAATAATACAGTCTCTTCATGAAGTTCTCCTGATACTGTTGAATGGTTTGTTTGTTCGAATTTGCAAACATACTATGCAAAATATGGGGCGTCAATAGGTAAGGGATGTTCTAGTCTACGGGTTTTACAATTTCGATCATGACTTTGGCCACACCCGCTTCAATCATTTCGAGCTTGCGTGCAGCGCCCAAAGACAAGTCGAGTATGCGGCCTTCTATGAATGGACCCCGGTCGTTGACCTTGAGGGTGACTGATTTGCCGTTGCCAAGATGTGTGACGCGAATCATGGTGCCCAAAGGCAACTCACGGTGTGCGGCAGAAAGACCATTCATGTCATAAATTTCACCGTTGGCCGTTAATCGCCCGTGAAATTTATGGGCATAATAAGATGAATTGCCGATTTGGTAGGGTTCGCTTTTGATGCGTTTGGGATCAATTGGCAGGTTTGATACGGTAATCGACGCGTCTTCTTTTTGTTTTGAAGGTTTGGTGTCGGTCTGATTGGGTTTGGTCGATTTGGGTTTTTCAGCGGGTTTTTGTGTAACAGGTTTGGTACGATAACGCGGATGTGAGACACACCCCGATAGTGCGAGTAGGGCACACAATAAGAGTATATGTCTCACGGAATGATTAATGAGATTGGGGGGATTGGAGGCTGCCGATGAGTTCTGAAAGATTCGCCATCCCATTTGTTTTGCAGTAGTCAGCAATGCCATCAATGACCTCTAACGCAGCGCCTGGATGGACAAAGGTGGCTGTGCCAACCTGGACGGCAGATGCGCCAATAATGAGAAATTCGAGTGCGTCACGTGCTGTTGTAATGCCGCCCATGCCAATGACGGGTATTGAAACAGTGTCAACGACTTTCCACGTGAGGGCAAGCGCAACAGGTTTGATTGCTGGGCCAGAGAGCCCGCCTGTGATGTTGCCCAATATGGGCCGACGTGTGTTTACGTCTACAGCCATGCCCAATAAGGTGTTGATGAGCGCAATGCCATCCGCGCCGCCGTCTTCAACTGCTTTGGCAATGGCGGTGATGTCTGTGACGTTGGGCGTGAGTTTTACAATAATGGGTAATTTGGAGACAGCTTTGACTGCTTTTGTCACATCATGCGCACTTTTTTCAACGCATCCAAAGAGCATGCCGCCGTCTTTCATATTGGGCGACGAGATGTTGAGTTCGAGTGCATCAACGCCTTCTAAGTCATTAAAGCGCCGTGCCATTTCAGCAAATTCTTCGTCTGATGTGCCAGCAATACTTACCACACGACACGTATTTAATGCTGCCAATGGGGGCACTTTTTCGGAAATAAAACCATCAATGCCAGGGTTGGTTAGGCCAATAGAATTGAGCATGCCCGAAGGTGTTTCTGCCGTACGGGGAGGTGCATTGCCTGCACGAGAATGAAACGTGATGGTTTTGGTGACTACACCACCGAGCTGCCCTAAGTCAAAGAGTGATGCGTATTCTGCACCGTGACCAAATGTACCTGAGGCCATCATAACGGGGTTTTGAATGGTTAGATCATTGGTGATTTTGGTAGATAAATCAAGTGTGTGGTTTGTTTCGCTCATTTGTATTCCTAAAAATTCTTTACCAAACTATGGCATGGGCATCTACGACAGGGCCTTCTAAACAAGCTCTGCGATATCGTCTGTCTTCTGTTTCAAAGTCTTTGTATTCAACCACGCACCCCACACAGGCACCAAAACCACAGGCCATGTGATTTTCAAGTGAAGCATAACAGGGCACGTTGAGGTCGGCCGCAATGGCGGCCACACGGGCCATCATGGGGTGTGGGCCACACGTGAGAATTGTGGTATCATCGGGTATGATGTGATCACCCATCAGTTCGGTGACAAAACCTTTGTGTCCTAAGCTGCCATCGTCGGTTGCAAGATAACGCGTGAGGTCGTTGGGCAAGAGCGCATCCATATCGGGCATCCGGGTATTGTTGGCTGCCCCCATGAGATAAACCATATCGGCACGTCGGTCAGAGTGTTGCCAGGCTAAAAATGCTAAAGGTACCAAGCCCACACCACCTGCAACAAG
>JABIFK010000815.1 GCA_018650745.1 Candidatus Latescibacterota bacterium
CGCATCAGACTCTCTCGCCTTGAGTGGAGAATTAGAACCCATTGACGTTGAAGTTTTGCCTTTAGATGCCTATTTAAGTCGCGGTGATTCTCGCGCTGAAATGTCACAATTAAAAGCGGCGTTGACGGCGAGAAAGTCACTGATCCAAGTCGCTAAGAGTGATCAATATCCACAGTTATTCTTAGCAGGACAGTTTAAATACGCTTATGCGCCAAATAGAGACGATCAGAAAAGCCCCTTTGCGCACGATCCTTTGAATTTGTTATATGCTGGGGCAGTAGTCGGTTTCCAACAATCACTTTCTTTTGGGCTAAGTTCGGCCAAAGTTAAAAAAGCGCGTTTGGAACATCAAAAATTGGTTTATCAGGCCCATTTGGCTCAAAAGGGTGTGTCCATTGAGATTGAGAAGATTTACCGCGAACTGAAAGAAGCAGAGAGTAATCTGGCTGCGGTCAAAAAAGCAAGAAAGGCCACTCGGCGTTGGTTTATTGCGGTTAGAGACGGATTTAATGGCGGATTTGAGAAGGCATCTGATATGATTGATGCCGTAAAAGAATATGGCATTATTAGAGCGAAGTATTTCGAGGCAGTATACAATTTTAATAGATCATGGGCAAAATTGCAGCGTGCAACCGGGCAGCCCATTGTACAGTCGTTAGGACTTTAAGAAAGGTATGGAGGATATGGTCAAAAAGGCCGTGATTATAGCAGCTGGAATGGGGAGCCGTTTGCGCGGGTATGGTACTGATATGCCCAAGCCTCTGGTGCCAGTGGCTGGCGTGCCATTACTCAAAAGAACAATATTATCTGCCCAGCGCGCGGGTATCGACGAGATTGTGGTCATTACCGGTTATCGAGGCGATGAAATCCAATCTCAGTTGGTTGACGATGATCAATTTGTTGATTTGGATATTGCGTGGGTCCAAAATGCCGATTGGGAACGTGGCAATGGTGTGTCTGTGTTTGCGGCTAAAGACTATGTGGATGGATCTTTTGTTTTGCTCATGTCCGACCATTTATTTGATCCTGAAGCATTGACGAAATTACGTCATATACCCATTGGCCCAGATGAAGCAGTTTTGGGTGTGGACTCAAACTTGGATGGCATTTTTGATATGGAAGATGCGACCAAGGTGCTCGTTGATGGTGATCGCATTGAAAAAATCGGAAAAGAATTGGCCGATTTCAATGCGGTAGATACGGGTATGTTTTTGTGCAGTCCATTTTTATTTACAGCATTAGAAGCGTCTATTGCAGCAGGTGATGGCTCTTTATCGGGTGGCATTCGCATTTTGTCTGAACAAGGAACCATGCGCACTTTTGATATTGAGGGGTTGTTTTGGCTGGATGTCGATACGCCCGAAGCGCATGTTCATGCCGAACAATCTTTGTTTCGCATGTTGGGCAAACCAACCGATGGGTTTGTTTCGCGGAATTTTAACCGCAAGGTTTCGACTCGTATTACACGTTTGTTGGTGCACACGCCTTTTACGCCCAATCAATTGTCCATTGTCACAATGTTTATCAGTTTTGTCTCTGCCTGGTTGGTTTATCAAGGTGGAACGAGTTACTGGCATTTGGCTTTGGGTGGTATTTTGTTCCAATTTGCATCGATTGTGGATGGTTGTGATGGTGAAATTGCCAAGCTAAAATTTATGGGTTCTCGAATGGGAGAATGGGTTGATACACTTGCCGATAATGTATCTTATTTGGTATTTCTGATTGCGGTGATAGCGGGAATGTATGCGCAAACTGGCGATACCTTTTATCCTATGTTGGGCGGCACTATGCTGTCGTTGGATGTGCTGGCAGTGTTGCTCATCTTCCTTTATTTAAAGGTTGTTGGCTCAGGCAGTATTGTGAGTTTCAACATGGCATTTTCAAGCGATGTGCCAAAAGAAGAACAAGGGTGGATATTCCGAATCATTAAATCGCTGTTATTTATGAGTCGACGAGATTTTTTTGCGGCATTGTTCTGTGTATTGGCTCTTTTGAATAATATTGCGGGAATGTATTGGTTTTTGACCATTGGGTCCGTATTTATATGCGCCGGGATTTTTGGGTTTGCTGGTCAGATGCTACGCACAAGAGGTGCTTGGGCAAATACACCTGCGACAGACACTGACAAAATGGTAGAAAAAGCAGATTAAGAGATCAATGGGAACTCGGGTGTGTTTTGCGCGTTCATTGAATAATGCAGAAAGTTGTTGCCTGAATACGGGTTTATGTCTTATGTAAGAGGTGATTATGACTTATTTTATACGTGCCTTCGTATGCCTATTGGCAGTTGTTGGAAATGCTGTGGCTTCTGGGTCGGATCAAAGCCAAGCGTTGCTGGATATGGTTAAGTCTCGTGATAAAGCCATTCAAGATATTGTGCGCTCTGAGACCAATGGTGAAACGCCAAAAGAACGTGCAAAATTAAAGACAATTGTGGGTGGGTTGTTCGATTTTAAAGCTCTAAGTGAACTTTCTCTTGGGCGTTCTTGGGCTGAGCGCACAGATGAGGAACAAAAAGCGTTTATTGATCTGAATCGTCGCCTGATTGAAAAGAATTATGCCGACCCCAAGCTGTATACAAAAGCCGAAAAAATAGAATATGCCGGTGTTGAATTGGACGGCAAAGATGCATTGGTCAAAACGGTTGTTCATTATAAAACAGAAGAAAGCAATATTGACTACCAAATGCACCAAGTCGGTGATAAGTGGTTGATTTATGATATGATTGTTGACGATTTGAGCATTGGCAAGAGCAATCGATCTCAATTTCGTAGAGAAATGAGAAAGTCGTCTTTTGAAGGGCTTATGGAAAAATTACGGAAGAAATTAGATGCAGATGCTTCGGGAGAGAAGGGAGCTTCTTCAAGTTGATCGAACGGTGGTTTCGTGTTCTGGCTGACCTTACTTATCGACACTACAAAAGCATTATTGTGGTGTCGATTTTGTTGACGGTCTTTTGTAGTTTTTTTGTTTTTAAATTGGTTCGTCGTTTAGAGACCGATATTGCGGCTTTGATACCCGACAATTACCAGAGCGTCAAGACCATTAATGAAATCAAGAAGCGTGTTGGTGGTGTTGGCAGTCTGGTTGTGTTGGTACAGAGTCCTGACTTTGAGGCCAATAAACGATTTGCTGAAGATTTTGTAAAAGAGTTACAAGGCAGCGAATACAAAAAGTTTGTGAACTTTATTGATTACAAACGAGATGTGGCGTTTTTTAAAAAGAACGCTCTGTTGTTTATGGAAACGGGCGACTTGGAAGAGATTCTTGCACGTGTAGAAGATCGTATCACGCTAGAGAAGCTTAAGTTGTCCCCGATGTATATCCAGCTCGATGAGGGAGAGGCTGAAGAAGATGCTTTAGACTTTTCAGATATTGAAGCCAAGTATAAAGGTGCCGAAGAAGGCGATGATACTTATTATACGAATCGGGATCGCACCGTTTTGGCAATTGAAGCAATGGCCGCTGGCACAGTGAGCAACATTGGGTTCGCCAAAGAAATGCACAGCAAGCTCAAAGAAGCTGCAAATCAGCTAGTGCCCCTTTCTTATCACCCTCAAATGGTCATTGAGTTTGGGGGGCCATTTAAGAACAAGATTGACGAATTTGACACCATCTTGTCTGATATCAAGTCGACTTTGATTTTTGGGCTTATTGGTGTCGTTTTAATTTTGACCATTTACTTTCGGCAACCGTTGGCTGCGTTTTTTGTGGCTTTGCCGCTTTTGATGGGGCTGATTTGGGCGTTTGCAATCACGTATTGGGTGATTGGTAATTTGAATACGATGACGGGGTTCTTGTTTGTCATCTTGTTTGGTTTGGGGATTGATTTTGGTATTCATATGTTTGCGCGATATCTCGAAGATCGCATGGACAACATGGATGTTAGGCTGTCTATTGAGACGATGTTGAGCCAAACGGGGCAGGCTATTCTAACTGCCGCATTGACCACGTCAATTGCCTTCTTTTCGTTAACCTGGACAGATTTTAAAGGGTTCTCCGAATTTGGCTTCATTGTGGGCACTGGCATTATTATGTCATTGATCACAATGACGACCGTCTTGCCGGCCGTTTTGGTTTTGGCTGATCGAAAATTGAAGTTGGTTCGGATGCGTCATGTCTGTGGACATGATTGGGGGGGCAGTCATGGCCATTTTAAGGGTGCCAAAACAGTTTTGGTTATTGCGTCTGTCGTTACAATTTATTTGGGCGTCAATCTTCACAAAATTGAATTTGAATACGACTTTACGAATCTGCGATCTAATTTGACAGCATCTGTTGCTGTGAAGCAAAAAATGGCGACCATTTCTAAATACGGCAATGAATCACAATCTTATAGTATTGTCTTGGCCGATTCTAAAGCTGAGTTAGATGAGATCGTTGCAACATTAGAGAAAAGGATCGCAGAAGATGACTCGACCCCAACGATTGACAAAGTTAAAACACTGTGGTTGGAATTGCGGGGGCAAGATGAGAAGTTGGAGGTCATTGATGAGATTAGGGCATTGGCCAACGGAGAGGCCACGAAGTTATTAAAGGGAAAACAAAAAGCACGACTTGATTCGATGCGCAGCTTGCTTGATGTCTCCGAGATTGCTGTTGATGATCTGCCCGAAAATATCTTGCGTAAGTTCCGTACCATTGATGGCAGTCAGGCTTATTTCGCACAGATCTTACCCAGTGTGCAATTGAGGGATGGAAAAAATGCCATTGCTTTTGCCGAAGACAGTCACGAGATTCAGACTGCGTCTGGCAAAACATTCTTCTCTTCCAGCTCTAATATTATCTTTGCTGATATGTTACAGCTGATGCTGCGTGACAGTCCTCAAGCGATTATTATAACTGTGGTTGTGGTATTGCTTATTGTGGTTGCCGATTTTAAGAGTTTGAGATCTGCACTTTTGGTGATGTTTCCTCTTGTGTGTGGTACGATCTGGATGTGCGGTACGCTATATTTGCAGAGTGTGAAACTTAACTTTTATAACATTGTCGCGTTACCGACGATCATTGGTATGGGAATCGACAATGGGGTGCACCTCTATCATCGGTATCGCGAAGAAGGCCCTGGGTCTATGCGTTTGGTTTTGAAGAGTACCGGTGGGGCTATGTTTGTATCGATGTTGACGACAATGGTCGGATTTTTCGGTTTGATGACGGCCCAACATCCAGGGTTGAATTCCATTGGCCGTTTGGCCTTAATTGGATTGTTAACGTGTTTTATTACTGCTGTGGTTGTTTTGCCGGCATTGTTGGAAGTGTTGGATGGAAAACGGGTTAGAGAAAATGATTCTGAGGGGGATGTCGAGGAGACGGATGATTAATGCATAACACATAGCATGCTCGACGCAGTGCGCAATTTGTGCACTGCGTTTTTTTTTGTATGGTTGACGTGTTTGAGACGAAAGATTATTATTGCACAGTTCTTAATAGGAAATGTAAAAAGGAAGTGGGAGGGTTATGAATATTTACTTGGGATTTTTAGTCAGTTTGGTTTCTGGTTTGTATACATCTTTTTGGGGCGCTTTTAAAGATTCCCCTTTCGAAGACTTCAAGAAACCTACTTTTCCGCGCAGCGTATACTTTCATGCGGTGATCTTTGTTGCTCTGTATTTTATTCCTCTGTTTCAGGCATCCTTTGCTGTTTTGAAATATTTCCAAATATTCTTTTTGGTGATGGGTTTAGAACGCTTTTTGGCAGAGCTCTATAAGGGCTTTTTTAGGACCGAAGATCAGAGCAAATATTTCGTGCCATCTCGCATTACGTTTTTTGGGAAGCATGTACAAAGTGATATCTTGCGCTATTTAGTTGGAACCGTTTTGGTACTTGCCGTATTTGCTGTGGTTACAATCCCCTTTCCCATTACGTCATTTTGGATGTTCTTGCTTGTTGCTTATGCAACGGGTCTGTTGGTATCTTTGGGAGGGGCTTACAAAGATGCTCCTTTTGAGGGGTTTCAGCCGCTCAAATTTCAGCGGTCGGGTGTGGTTCTGGCGGTGTGCTCTCCTCTTTTCTATTTTATCAGTGATCCGATGCAACCCGTTTCTTTGGGGTTTCTCATTTATATGAATGGTGGGCTGGAGCGTTTTGTGGTGGAATATTATAAGACCTATATTCAGCGCACTATGTCTGGCAAATTTCGTCCCGATCTCGAACGCATTCAGCACCGTGTTGATACGCGCGAAAAGTTTCATTATGGTGCGTGGGCAATTATTATTGGTTTGATTGTACTTTATATATTCGAGCTGTAATCATGCAAAAGTCTAAAGGTCAAAATGGTTTTTCGGGATATGACGCTATTGTCATTGGCACTGGGTTTGGTGGCAGTGCATGTGCATACGAAATGGCCAACGCAGGCATGAAGGTTCTGATGCTTGAGCGAGGGGATTGGGCACGTAGAGATACGCAAGATTGGGATGCTCGAAAAATACTGGTTGAAAAAACTTACCAAGGACCATCTCCTTTATTGGTTCAACAATATGAAGACCAGAACTATAACCTGATGTCGGAGAATGAAGTCGTTGGCGGGATGTCGGTATTTTATGGAGGGGCATCTCTCCGACTAAGAGAAAATGATTTTGACCGGTGGCCTATTTCATATCATGAATTAGAGCCTTTCTATGGGCAGATGGAACGTGCTTTAGACGTACATGGGTGTGCGTATCAAGACCCTTGTGAACCCAGTCGATCACAGGATTATCCCCAAGGTCCCATTGATTTGACACGGCCTGCAAAGCGTATTTGGGATGCTGGGAAAAAATTGAATCTGTCACCTTTCCGAATGCCTTTGGCCATTAATTTCTCAAATGCAGTTCGAACAATCTGTATTCAATGTCTCACCTGTGACGGATTCCCTTGTCAGATTGAGGCAAAAAACGACCTGACCCAAACGCTGTTAAAAAAAGCTCAGACCTCTGGTGTCGATATTGTTGTGGGTATACAGGTTGTTCGGGTTGTTGAATCGGGCGGGAAAGTAAGCTCGGTTTTGTGTGTTGACAGAAGGTCAAATAAAGAACTCGAACTTGCTGCGCCCATTGTCATTGTTGCTGGGGGGGCGTTACAAAGCCCAGGCATTTTGCTGCGGTCTGGTTTGGAACGGTTTCCGCAGCACGATCTCATTGGCCG
>JABIFK010000199.1 GCA_018650745.1 Candidatus Latescibacterota bacterium
GCGACACACCCAAAACCTGTTCTTCTGCATCAACAATAGCCAAACCCTCGGTTTCAGCTTTTTCCAACACCTCTGTAAATTCGTCGTGAAAATATTCAATCAAAATTAATTTGCCAATATCGTGCAACACACCCGCCACAAAGGCCTCATCGGCAATACGCCTGTCTTTAAACTTAAGCGCCAGCATCCGAGCCGCCACTCCACACCCAATAGAGTGTGCCCAAAACCGTTGCCGGTCAAACAAACGGTGTTCTTTTCCTTCCGAAAACCGTTTGAGCACCGCCACACCCAAACCAATATTCTTCACCATCTCAATACCCAAAACCACAATGGCCAACTGCACCGTTGCGATTTCTCGCGCAAAACCATAAAACGAGGAGTTGGCCACCTTCAAAATTTTAACCGTCAATGCCTGATCCGTCGAAACCAACTGCGCAATCTGACGCGCCGAAGATGCCGGATCACCCACCACAGAAATCAATTGCGTCACCACCGTCGGCAAAGTCGGCAGACCGATGATCTTTTCCGTAATTTGCCGCAGGCGCTGTGATCGTTTCAGATTCAGTTCTGGGCTCTGTACTTGCACAAATGTTTGGGCTAAATTAGGCACGTCTTCAATAACTCATTTTAAGAAACAATGTATAAAAATTTGATTGTTGCAATCAATGACAACAAAACCATCTTCCCCCTTTTCCAAAGGGGGCCGAGGGGGATTCGTCAGCCATCCATTTCCCACCCAAGCTGACAGATCCAATTCTTCTATCTTCAACTTTTTACTTTTATTATTGAAGCAATCGCATCCGCAACTTGGCACGCAAACTCAAGACCGACTTAGTATGAATTTGAGACACGCGCGATTCCGACAATTCCATAACCTGACCAATTTCTTTCAATGTCAGCTCTTCATAATAATACAGCGCAATTACCAAACGCTCTTGCTCTGTCAAATACTCAATCGAATCCACCAACAAATCGCGCATCTCATCACGCTCAAGCTGATCCAATGCATCAGAGCTTTCTTTCGACTTCAATGTATCCAACAAAGGTACGGGTTTGTCTTCATCAGAACCATAAGACAATTCATCCAAAGACAGCAAAGTCGTCGAGCTTAGATCATCTAACAATTTATACAAATCACCCATAGAAACATCGAGATCTTCAGCTATTTCTTCTTCCGATGGCGAACGCCCCAAAGTATTTTCCAATGCCGATATAGAGCGCTCCATTTCACGTGACTTTGCACGTGTCGAACGCGGCGCCCAATCGACAGCACGCAATTCATCCAAAATAGAACCGCGAATACGCAGCGAGGCAAACGACTCAAATTTGACACCTTTGCTGGTATCAAAATTATTGTAGGCCTCTATCAAACCCACAACACCCGCATTGATCAAGTCGTCCAATTCAACCGACTTGGGCAACCCAATAGCAATGCGCCCTGCAATATATTTAACCAATGGCAAATATTCGACCAACTGATCTTCGCGCTTATCTTGCGCATTTGCCGATTGGGTTTTTTGATATGCCGACTGTGCTTTTTTCTTTCCCATAAAACTCTCGATTGGGGGAGTCAAAAATCTCAAGACGGGATTTTTGATCTATGGTGATGGATACAGAATTCGATTTTAACATCTAAACATAGGAACGATTTTACACGCTCATAGCGCTACTTTTATCAGGGTCATATTTCTGCTGCAATACGATTCATCAATTTCTCAAACAGGCCCGGTCCCCCAGTTTTCAAGGTTTCCAAACCACCCGACAAATCCTTAGCCAACTGCTCAATACACCGAGACGCTGCCGAATGAGGATGTGATACAAAAACAGGATGCTGTGACCGAGACGCTTGCTCGACAGCAATATCTTCCAACACATAACCCGACCGGTCTATGTGCGTCCCTAAGAATCTATCTACAATTTGATCAAATTTCTGATGCAAAGCAAATGCTTCTCTTGGAGAACGTGCCCGATTGACGATCAATCCCATTTGCGGGGCAGGTGCATCTTGCTGACAAACTTTAACCATCGCATACGCATCGGCAATAGAAGTCGGTTCTGGCACTGCAACAACAAACATACGATCCGATGCCAACACAAAATCTGTAACTTTGGCCGAAATCCCCGCACCCGTATCAATCAAAATCAGATCATACCCACGTTCCAAACGCCCCAATTCTTCAGCCAAACGATGCCGGTCTTCAATCTGCCAGGCATCGTGCTCTGCCATACCCGACGCAGCAGGCAAAACAGACAATCCTTCAGGGCCTTCAACAACCACATCTAAGGCCGATGCCTCACCCGAAAGCAAATCTTGCACCGTTTTATCCGGAGACACACCCAACAAAATATCCACATTGGCCAAACCCAAATCAGCATCCATCAACAACACTTGTAAACCCTGCTTCGCCAATGCAATGCCCAAATTCAAACTCAATGTGGTTTTGCCCACACCACCTTTGCCACTGGTAATAGACCATACCGCAGCGCGTGCATCATCTGCTGACATGAGCAACCCCTTCAAAAAGATACTGAACCAATACACTGGGGTCTGCCTGTAAAAAATCGCCAGGTACTGCACGCCCGTTTGTGAAATAGGACAACGGCAACTTCGCCGCAATCGCCGCCGAACATACCGTTCCTAGCCGCGCAGTTTCATCAATTTTAGTCAACAGCAACCGGTTCACGTTCAACCGTTCAAACGCCGCCACAACATCTCTCATCTGTTGCAAATCGGCCGTAGCCGACAAGGTCAAATGTACCTCATTGGGCGCTGCTTCTTTTAACAAATCATTCAATTGCGCCAAACGTGCCTGATCCAAAGGCCCCACACCACCCGTATCAATCAACATCAAATCAACATCGCGGCGTTCACGAATCAAATCACCCATTTCTTCTGCCGTATACACCACTTCAATAGGCACACCCAAAATACCAGCATACGCCCGAATTTGTTCCAGCCCCCCTACCCGATCAGTATCTGCAGCAACCAACACCACTCGTGCGCCCGTATCTGAAAAATGTGCTGCAATCCGGGCCGCAGCCGTCGTTTTGCCAACCCCAGCAGGCCCCACCAAGGCCACAATGCTGCGCACACCTTTGCCCAACCGAATCGGCTGCGGGCTTTCAAACCATTTGCCCATCAATTGCCCCGCTCGCTTTTGTAGCGGAGGCAAGTCTTTCAATCCACTGGGTCCAGGGTCCAACAACAAGGCTTTGAGCAGATCTTGCGCCAGACCATCTGCTAACCCCGACAACCGAAAGTTTTGTGCCAATGGATCAAGAGCCCCAGGAAGCAACAATTTCTCATTGGGTGTTGATGGCGATGTGCGCAACGCGGCTTCCAAACCGTCCAACTTTTGTGTAATGCGATCTGCCCATTGTGGATCAGGTGCAGATATAGGAGCAGCAGATGGGGCAACCGTCCGAGAAACGGGCTTAGAAGGCAAACGTCGCGCGGTCTCAGTACGAGCGGCAACAGGTGCAGAAGGTCCCTTTTTAGCTGGGCGTTTAAGTGCCCCCGTACCCCCCTCGTCAAGTGCAGCAGTAACCTCAACCTGCCCCTTGCCACTTAATCCTAACTTCCCACTTTTGCGCAACGTTCGCGTATTCAAAATAACAGCCTGTGGCCCCAAATCAGCCTTCACTTGTTTAAGTGCTTCTGGCATAGAGGCTGCAACAAATTTTTTGATCCGCATAAATGAAGTCCTAAATCACCGATCTGTAATCCCTAAAAAACCTAAGCTGGCACAGCCTCAAGCGACACCATGCCCACCGAATAAACATCCACTCCCGGCACAATCTCATTGTAAGACAACAATGCCAAACTCGGAAACGTCGCCTCGGTCAACCGCCGCAATGCAGGACGCACATTGGGCGCAGTCAAAACCACAGGCTGCTGATTATTTGCCACCATGCCATCAATGCTTTCTGCCAACTGCTCCAATAACCTATTGGTCACATCATGTGCCAACACCACTTTAATGCCACCAGGTGTGCTTTGCATCGAATCGGCAATCTGTTGTTCCAATTGAGGGTCAACGGTCAAAACCGGAATATTGCCTTCTTCGTTTAAATACTTCTGGCAGATCGTACGCGCGAGTGCGGTGCGCACATATTCTGTTAATATTTCAGGATCTTTTGTA
>JABIFK010000442.1 GCA_018650745.1 Candidatus Latescibacterota bacterium
CATAAACTGCATTAAAGTCGTTGCGATATGCTTCGCACACATCGCGATCAGTAGAAGGGGTGGTCCAAAGGACGTCGGTTTTGTAAATGTCTCCCCAATTGGCTCCGCCGCGGGCGAGTCCAGGATTGAGGTTTTGAATGGTGCCAAACCATTGCGACCCGAGCTCTTGTGAATATTGCGTACCCACATTGCCACTGGGTTCAATCAAACGGACAACTTGATTGTCGTCGTAGGTGATGACCACTTCGGCTGTGCTACAAAAGATGGGAATAGGTTTGTGGCGGATGATGTTAACACTTGCCATGGGTATTGCCTCTCTAAAAAGATGTGTGAAACTAAAAGTAAGGTGTGTTGTTGCGTTTATTGTTCTTCGCCGAATATACGGCGGGCTTCAGCTAAAGATTCGTGGTTACCTATATCGATAATTTCGCCCTCAATTTTGTGTGCAAAAACGGTTTCTTCTTTGTGTAACCATTCCATGAGATGCCCCGGTGCGTCAGGGTTGCCGCCGTTGTCAAGATACTCATTGATGCGTGGCAAGACGGCATTTGGATAAATGTAAAAGGGGGGCACAGACCATTCCGATATGGGTTTTTCAGGCTTTTCGATAAATTCAAGCACTTGGTTGTTTTCATCAAGGCGCACATTGCCTCGGCGTTTGCGATCGTCTACGTCGGGGTTAGAACGCACGGTAATGTGGGGTGCTGGATTGTTTTTGAACGTGTTGATGAATGTTTGTAGCGAGAATTTGATGATGTTGTCGGCTGCCAAGACGAGGATGTCGTCGTGAATGTCGCGCGCTTGAATGACATATTGCAAATCACCTATTGCACCAAGTCGGTCGTCATTTGAGGTCGTACCGTCGTCGAGAATGTCTGTGCGTAAGCCGACATGAGCCTGTTCAGATTCCTGGGCTTGGGCGGCACGATTTTGTGCCCAGTTGGTAAAATGCTCGTGAAAACGCGCATTGGTAATAATGTAAGCATGATCGAGTTCTGGTATGGTTTTCAGTTGGTCGATGAGGTAATCGAGAATGGTTTGACCGCCTACCTCGAGCAAGGGTTTTGGAAAGTTTTTGGTTAGAGGATAAAGGCGCGTGGCATAACCGGCTGCAAGAATAATGGCTTTCACTGGATGTGTGCTCCATCGTCGGGTTGGCAGGTAAAGGAAGAAGCATTTTTTGCAAGTTGCGGGTGTTTCTGTTGGTATTGATTCTGGATGTATTCGAGGGCTGCAGCCGATTTTGATGGATCGACAAGCGCAATCGAACAGCCCCGAAAACCGGCACCGCTAAACCGGGCCCCGTATACACCGTCGGTTTCGATGAGAATATGATACAGATCAATAAGAGGTTCACTGCCACATTCGTAATTGTGAACGGAACTGTAACCGGATTCTGAAATGAGACGTCCAAACACTGCCAGATCTCCCGATTGCCAAGCCTCTACGCCTTTTTGCACACGGGCTGATTCGCTGAAGAAGTGTTTCGCGCGTTTGGCAATGTCGCCCGAGAGTTTGTCTTGATGTGTATTGTATTCTTGTTGTGTTATATTTCCAAGCAAGGGCTTTTGATCTGGGCGACCCACGGCGTTTAAGAGCAGGCCTGCTGCTTGTGCACATTCATCTACGCGTGTGTTATATCCTGTGCCAACCAATGCTTCTTTTAACCCCGATTGGGCAACAAGAATGTCGAAGGGGGGCATGGCTCGTGATTTTGGGATGAGTTTGTGCGTGATCGATTCGCAGTCTATCAGTGTGAGGTGGTTCTTGCGTGAAAGCAAAATAGCTGCTTGATCGAGAATGCCGTTTTTAAGGCCGAGATATCCGTTTTCAATGGCTTGGTCGAGTCGAATGTTTTCTTCCGGTGTGACGTTGATGTTGTTGGCCTGCTCTAGTGCGAGTAAAAATGCAACGCCAATAGCAGCAGACGAACTCAGGCCGCCTTCGTTCATTTTGCCAGCAGAGAGGCCAACGATGCCTTGGGTGAGGGCATGGCCTTGTTCTTGAAGGGCGCGAACCGCTCCGCGTGGATAATTGCCCCAATCGCTTTCTTGTTTGTCTGGTACGGCATTGAGATCAAATTGGACATTGCCGTCAAATGTGAGGCTTTGCAACCGCATCTGAGAATCACCTGAGGGGGCAAATGCCAAATAGACAGCTTGGTCAATGGCCATGGCAGTGACTGGGCCAAGCTGGTGGTCTATGTGGGCACCCAGTGGACAAATGCGATAGGGTGAACGCACGATTTGGACATCGGAGGGTTGAATGCCAAATCGGGTGTACATTTCGACTTTAAGTTGGTCGATGATTTCGGACATAAGTGCAATCAGAAAAAGGCTTTTAAGCCGTTTGTAATTCGTTTCCTGTAAAGCGGGAAACCGAATTGTAAGATTATTCAGTGAGATTTTAGGGATGACCTGTATGATAGAATCATTTAAGGCTTGTTTTCTGAGCCCAAACTCGATTCACAGTATAAGAGACGGAAGAGGTTAGATCAAGCAAAAATAAGAAACGCCCCAGCACACTGCTGGGGCGTTTGTTTTAAGGCTTGCTTTTCGGTTGGCTTATTCAAAGATTTCAGTGATAGAGACGGAAAAACTTGGGAGCACATTGCTGCCTGTGAGCGTGTCGGTTTTTGTGAGACGAGATCGTTCTCCTGTTGGGTGATAGACCGCAACGATTTCTTGCTCTGGGTCTATTACCCAAACGAGGCATACACCGGCAGAAAAATATTCCTCAATTTTAGTTTCGACTTCTGTCCACGTATCATTGGGGCAAAGCACCTCAACGACAAGCTCGGGGGCAACATCAAGATATTTTGTATGGTCGCTAATTTCTGCTTCTCGCTCTTTTGATATGAATAAAGAGTCGGGCGCACGAATGGTATCGGGGTTGCGTTGTGTGTAAATACCTGTTTCGGCAGCACAAATAGTGCCCAGTTTTTTTTCTTTTGTGTGAAGCGTTAACAATACGCCTATGGTATTTGCTATCTTGCCGTGATGTTTCCCTGCCGGACTCATATTCGTAACCCCCCCCTGAACAAGTTCACATCGCCCAGTGTCCTGCATTTGAAAAAATGCATCTCCAGTGATGGATTCTTGAAGTGTTTCTGAAAAGGCCATGATCTTTCCCTTGGGAGAGGGTGTAATAGGTTTGTGTGTGTCTCTTTATTAATACTCAGTTTTTAATTCTTAGTCAAGGTAGGAAATATGAAATTTGCTGAACTTCGAAACCAATTAAAAACACCGTTTCCCGCATTTGATGTGCACGTACATCCATTGGATAATTTTGGCATGTATCGTGTGGATTCTCCTGAGGAAGACGCACGGTTGTTGATCGAATCTGCCAAGCGCTCTGGTGTAGAAAAGATGGTGTTGTTTTCTTTGCATACAACGGTTCCGCGCGAGCCAACGATGGATCAGTGCCGTGAGGCAAACGATTATGCTTTACAGGTGCAGAAAATTGCCCCCGATGTGTTTTATCCATTTTGTTACGTGAATCCGATGTATCCAGATGAATCTGTAAAAGAGATTGATCGGTGCGTGGGAGAAGGGCGTATGTGTGGTATCAAATTGTGGGTGGCACGACGCGCGACCGATGCGGGATTGGACCCGATTATGGCGCGTGCTGTGGCCTTAGATGTGCCCGTGTTGCAACATGCTTGGGAAAAAACAACGGGTAATTTGGAAGGTGAATCGTTTCCGTGGGATGTGGCCGATTTGGCAAAGCGGCATCCTCAATCGCGCATTATTATGGCGCATTTGAATGGGTGTGGGTTGCGAGGGTTGGCCGCAGTTGCTGATTGTCCTAATTTGGTAGTGGATACCTCGGGTGGTGATCCTGAGTCAGGCATGGTTGAAGCCGCTGTGGAGATGCTGGGGGCAAGCCGGGTGGTGTTTGGTTCTGATGCGCCCATACGGCATTTTGCTGTGCAGTTGGGCAAAACGTTGGGTACTGATTTAGCAGATGATGTAAAGCGTGATATTTTATGGAACAATACGGTTAGGCAGTTGCCCAAGTGGGTGGGTGTGGAACGAATAGGCGAATAGGCGAATAGACGAATCCCACCGACCTCCTCCCCAAAAACGTAGATGACTCACTATGTTCACTGTGCGCTGATTGACCGATTCCTAGTTTTGCAGATTCGTTGATTCGTTGATTCGTTGATTCGTTGATTCGTTGATTCGTTGATTCTTGAACTCTAATTTTGGATATTAAATATGATTATTGATTTAAACAGTTTTATTGGTCCGTGGCCTTCACATCCTGTAGCAGGTGATGCCGAACAGGTTTGGGCATCATTGCGTGCTGTGGGTGTTTCGCGCATTTTTGCATCACATTTGTCGGCGGTTTGGTGCCGCAATCCTCATATATATAATCGAGAGCTGTTTGAGGCCGTTGATGGTGTTGATGATGTGTGGCCCGTACCAGTTTTAGACCCGACTGTCGCTGATTGGAAACGCGAATTAGAAAAAGTATCTGGTCATGATCGCGTACAAATGGTTCGACTCTTGCCCAATTATGGTGGATATGACTTGGCTGGTGTTGGTGATTTTTTGCTGGCCATTCAAGAAGCCAATTTGGCGGTGATTGTGCAGACCTGCTTAGAGGATCCGCGCCGTCATCATCCAATGGCTGTTGTGCCCAGTGTTGCATCATCCGCCGTGGTGGATATGGCCAATGACTTTCCTGACTTAAGGGTTATGATTGCAGGGGCAAAGGCTGCGGAGTTGCGCAACTTGGCAGACCGGATATTGACATTGCCCAACGTGTATGCCGATACGGCCCAAGTGGATGGCTTGGATGTTGTCAAAGTTTTGGTGGATGCCGGATTGGGCACGCGTTTGGTATTGGGGTCTCACGCACCGTTATTTATCCCACATGCGGCATTGGCGCGTGTGGTGACTGATATTGAAGATGACGTTGCTCAAGTAATATTGAAAGACAATGCACTGCGTTTGTTGAATGAAATTTGATCGAGGCTTGCTACAAACAGGTTGTTTCAAAGCCTGCAAATTTGATCATACAACGTCGTGATGGTAGAACTGTATTTATTGTGATTGAGAAGAAGAAATGTCTTGCACGTGTATTTATGAAAGGATGTGTTATGGTAAAGGTTGCATTGATAGGTGCGGGGAATCATTGTCGAATAAATCATGCGCCAGCGTTATCGCAATATGCCAAAGATCATGCGGACAAAGTTGAATTGATTGCCGTTTGTGATTTGGAACAAAACAAAGCAGATGGGTTTGCCAAAGAATATGGTTTTAAGACGGCATATACCAATCATCGTGAAATGATAGAAAAGGAGCAGCCGGATGGTTGTGTGTGTGTGATGCCTATTCCTTTGATTGTGCCTTTGGCAAAAGAGTTGATGGAGATGGGCATGCCTGTTACCATCGAAAAACCGCCGGGTGCATCCGTTGAAGAAGGTCGTGAATTGCTCGCCGCTGCCGAAAAAACAGGTACACCGCATATGGTCTCTGTTAATCGACGATTCCAGCCTTTTATTGCTGAAGGCCGTGAATGGGCACTGTCTCAAGGGGCCATTCGGTTTGTGCGCGGGTCTATGTTGCGCCACAACCGTCGTGAAGATGTATTTGTCTCTGGTACGGGCATTCACAGTTTAGATGCCCTGCGATTTATCGCTGGAGACGTCTCTCGCACAGAAACGTTTACGCAAAATGATGGCACGCCCTGGCATCACTTTATTTTGCACTTTGAATCTGGTGCATTGGGCACGTTTGATGTGCTTACAACGGATGGATGTGCCGAAGAACGCTACGAAATCTACGGCGAAGGATACCGCGTAAACATGGCTGTAGAAAATTCAGGAGAACCACGCTTGCAATGTTGGAAAGACAATGAATTGGTTGTTGACAAAACGCCTGATCCGAGTGAACCGAACTTTGTTCGCATTGGTCCTTATGCCGAAACTCATGAGTTTGTTACGGCATTAATTGAAAAACGTGCCATGTGGCCTACTATTGCCGACGTATTCCCCTCTATGGCTTTGGCGTTAGAATTGAATCCATAACATGAACAGCACTTTATTCAAAAGAGTTTCTCCCAATATCTATTGTGTTAACGACGCCTGTAATGTGTACATATTAAAAAAAGGCGAAGATGCTATCGCCATCGACTTTGGTTCGGGTCAATGGTTAGCACATCTTTCAGAAATAGGCGTAAAAAA
>JABIFK010000662.1 GCA_018650745.1 Candidatus Latescibacterota bacterium
GTTGCAGACGGAATCTTTCAGCGTGTGGTCAAAGCCGACGTTGAAAGCTTGTATCCATCCATCATGCTTTCAAACCAAATTCACCCAGCTACAGACACTGAAAATTCATTTCTGCCCATGCTTGAACATCTCACCAATCGCAGACTTGAAGCCAAAACCAATTTCCAAAAAGCCACAACAGAAACAGACCGCACCTATTGGGACGGCCTGCAAGGCAGTTACAAAATATTGATCAACTCTTTTTACGGATACTTGGCTTACGGACGCGCCAACTTTAATGACTACGATGCTGCAGGACAAATCACAACCATCGGCCAACAAATCGCACACAGCATGGTCAATACGCTCAAAGACCTCGGCGCAGAAATTATCGAAGTCGATACCGACGGCGTCTATTTTGTCGCCCCGGACAACATCACAACAGAAACCGCTGAAAATGCCCTCATCGCATCCATCTCTGCAACACTACCCAAAGGCATTCATCTTTCACACGATGGCCGGTTCAAAGGTATGATCAGCCTCAAGGCCAAAAATTACATTCTCAGTGACTACAACAACAAGCTCACCATCAAAGGCAGCTCGCTCAGAAGCCGTCGTGATGAACGCATTTTTCGACAATTCATCACAGAGTTGGCCCCGCTACTGATTGAAAAAAATTTTGAAGGTGCCTCATTGGCCTACCTTGACTTGGCTCACAAACTCCAAGACGGCCAAATTTCTCCCGAAGACTTTTGTCGTTGGGAGCGTATCTCCAAAAAAACATTTTCCAACCCCAATTTACGTCGCCTGGCCAAAGCGGGTGAAGACAGTAAAATTGGCGATAAAATAGCCGTCTACCAACGCGAAGACGGCTCCCTTGCACGCACTGATTTTTTTGCACACGACGAAGATCGAAAATATCTGCTCAGGCGTCTACACGATACTGCCGAACGCTTCCATACACTCTTTGATGATGCCGAATTCAAAAAACTGTTTCCAAATGTACAACCCAAAGTGCGCAACCAACTTACTCTATTCTGATGCCCCAACACCTTCATATTATTTCTTTTTATTCATGGCTAATTTGACGCGCCAACCCAATACACAAGCAAAAAGACATCCCGTTACAGCAGGTGCATAAGCGGTGCCCATAGCACCTGCCCAGCCAAACCCCAGCCAGCCCAAAAATGTTCCCACACCGACCAAACAGACCATCCACACGAACCCTTCACGTTCCCTCCCCAAGGCCAACATTGCCGTGTGACCTGCTGCGCAAATAAGCAAAGCTGGCAAAATCCATCCCAAAACCTTAACGGCAACCACCGCCCCAATATAATCTGTTCCAAAAACCCAAACCACAGCCCAAAACCCCAGGAGCTGAACCAGTATCACAGCCAAAATACCACCGGCCAAAAACACACCACAACACCTGAAGAACAACTGACGAAAAGCCGCCTTGTTATCCCCTACCCCTACCAAGGCAGGCAAAACCCCTTCCAAACTTGCGCTCACCAACACAAATAATGCCGCCGCCACCCGATACCCAATTGCATAAACACCCGATTCTGCGCCAGCTCCCAAACCATCGGCAGTTAAAAAATTGATATTTAATAATATGCCCACAAAAAACACGGCAGGCATAAAGTACACACCGGCCCAAACAGCCTGCCATCTAAACATCTTACCAATCTCATAGCCCAATCGCCTAATTAATACCCACGCTGCCACCATAAAGCCAAGTCGACAGAGTGTATAAGCAACCGCAATCCCCAATATACCTGCACCATATATCATTGCGCCGATGCCCAAACCCGTCAAACAGATATAAGTCCCCCCCACCAGAAGTGCGCTATAACCAGCTCTTTGCACCCCTTTAAACACAGCGTTAAAAGCATCACCAACACTCATTGCCCAAGTCGATACGCCCACCAAAAACACAGCCAAAACAACATCAGCAGGTTTATCAGCCCACCACGCACAGGCGATCATCAAAAACAAAGCAATGGGTCCAAAACGCAGCTTAAACGCAAAAGCATCTTGCAATGCCTCCGTGCCATTCCCAGCAGCAACAGAGCGAATCACCCGCGTATTTAATCCCACATCCAAAATAGGCACAAAAATAGCCGTAATTGCAATGATATAAGCATAGGTTCCCAAAGCCGCCTCGCCCAGCAAACGCGCCACAGCAATGAGCAAAAGCATCGCCCCACCCAGGTGGGATGCTTTCTCAAGCGTTAAAAAAAAGACTTGTTGTGTAAGCCGCCTCATAAACACCCAATAAAAAAGGCAGAAGACCAAAGGCTTCTGCCAAACCAAATTATCCTATATATAAAACCACCAAAATCAAGAACCATCAACACCAAATCTTACTTATCCAGACTGAAGAACTTACCTATGAGCCAGGTATCACACCCCCTCGATCGTTCACCCGCAAACGCACTTGCACCACATTGCTAGAATCGCCTACCCCTTCAACGATATCGGCAACCTGCAGTTCAAAAACATAATCGGCGGGTGCCAAAGCCTGAAAAGAGGGTGACGCACTCGATATATTTTCTAATGACACCCTTGGCCCGCCAAGCTGCCGCCAAACATAGGTCAACTCGTCCCCATCAGGATCTACACTGCCAGTGCCATCCAAAACAATACGTAATGAGTCGTTATATTCAAAGAATGGATCAATCTGCACCAAAGCGGTTGGCGGTACTTGCGTCACTGAAATACGCAGTGAAGAAGTGGTGACCGTTTCAGATTTTCCATCACTGACTTCTAAAAACAACTCATAAACACCTGTCACAATGGGCGCTTTCCAAGTAACAGAAACAGAATCTTGAAACAAATCGACAAATGTATCCCGCCGAGTAGCTGTAAAAGTCCCACCACTTGCAATCCACCGAAAATCCAATTCATCGTTATCTGGGTCATCTGTGATAATCGTGATTTTTACTTCTTGGCCCCGCCCAACCGCAGGGTCATTACCCCGATCAGTTGTCAAATCGAGCAATTCTGGCGCACCTTGCCGATCCACCAAGCTACACCCAGCCAATAAGGCCAGACACCCAAACACCCAAAACAAACGGATAGACAAATCAAAACCTCATTTAACACATAAAAAGGGTATGAGTAATAACCCTTGTTTATTGAACAAGTATTAGGCAAAAATCCCTAAAACAATTATATTAATGGACCCTCTTTTAATTGCAGAATGTAATTTAAAGAGATGTTCAGAAGGTGTCAACACGCATCCAGCCTGCCAAAGCATATGATTCCCAAAACTTCTTGACAAGCCACACGATTGACGTATTATTCCAACGACTTGAATTTCAGGAAGTTCCAAACTAATCAAATAGCAGAATACGATACGCTTATGAAACACAAGATACTTATCACAGACGACGACTTATCCATCCGTACAATGCTGCAAAAAGTCCTTGAAAAAGAAGGTTACAGCGTTATTACAGCCTTAGATGGTGAAGAAGGTGTCGAACTTGCAGCCAGTGAATCACCTGATCTCATTTTGCTCGATTTGGGTTTGCCAGGCATCAACGGCCTTGAAGCTTTGCGTCAAATCAAGAAAAACGACCCCGATATGGCTGCCATTATGATCACCGCGGAAGGCAGCATTGAATCTGCAGTGTCTGCAATGAAAACGGGTGCCAGAAATTACATTACGAAACCGTTCAACACCGATGAAATCCGTCTCATAGTATCTGAAACGCTTGAAACGGTCCGTTTGCGGCGCGAAGTCAATATTTTACGCAGCACCCAACGTGACACGTTTGACCCCACCCAGATCATTACACAAAGTGAAGCCATAAAAAAAGTAATTCGGCTTTCACAGCGCATTGCTCAAAGCGAATCAACAACCGTGTTGATTGAAGGTGAAAGCGGTACGGGCAAAGAAATCATCGCCAAACTCATTCACTACAGCGGTCCTCGTGTCGATGGTCCTTTTGTGCCCATCAACTGTGGTGCCATTCCCAAAGACTTGGTCGAAAGTGAATTGTTTGGTAGTGAAAAAGGAGCTTATACCGGGGCCGCACAAACCCGAGCTGGAAAATTTGAAGCGGCAAACAACGGCACTCTGTTTTTAGATGAAGTGGGCGAACTCTCTCTCGACAACCAGATCAAACTCTTACGCGTCTTAGAAGAAAAGTCATTTTTCCGCTTGGGCGGCAACAAAAACATTAAGGTAGACGTACGCATCGTTGCTGCCACCAACCGCGATTTGCACAAAGCCATCGAAGAAGGCGAATTTCGCGAAGATCTTTATTATCGCCTTAATGTTGCCGGCATTTATATCCCGCCCTTACGAGAGCGCCAAGAAGACATCATTCCATTAGCAGAACAATTCATCCGAGAGTTTTGCGGCACATTTGGCAAGCCGCCCCTCAAAATAGAATCTGAGGCAGAAGAACGTTTTTTGACCTATGCTTGGAAAGGCAACGTACGTGAGTTGCGCAACACCATTGAGCGTATTGTTTTACTCGAAGACGATGATGTATTAAAAGGCGAACATCTCGACTTTTTGCAACCACCGCGGCAAAGCCGTCGCAATGTCGTGCAAACACCCGCATCACATACCACCGAACCCGAAGCACAAAGTCGCACATTCAAGTTACCCGCCGAAGGTGTGGTGCTCGATGAGTTGAACAAAGATCTCATTCAACAAGCCCTCGAAGTAACGGGAGGCAATCAGGTGCGTGCGGCCAAACTCTTGGGCCTTACACGAGGCACACTGCGGTACCGCCTCGACAAATACGACATTCAAGAATAAAAAAATAAGGGCAAGGATTTTCTCCTTGCCCTTTCAAATTCACAACAAAAAGCAGGGGCCTTAAACGCCTCTGCTTTTTTTGTTTAGGTACCCGCCACATCCTTTTGTGCTTGCCACACCGCCAACCCCCAGGTCAAAACAGCAAACCCAACCGTAACCCCAACACACAATCCCATACCCGGCAATGCTGTTTGCGTCAAAGGCTCAGTCCAATAAATAGCCTGTCGCAACCCTGCCATCCCATATGTCAGCGGATTAATCACCATCATCCAAGAAAGCCAGCTTGATGCACCATCCACAGGAAAAAATGCCCCAGACAAGACCCACATTGGCAGCAAAAACAAATTCATCACAGCATGAAACCCTGCCGTAGAAGTCATCCGCCAAGCAATTACAAAACCCATGCCAGTCAGAGACAGCCCCAAAAGCGCTAAAAAGCCAATCGTCATCAGCAACGATGACACCGAAACAGGTATATCAAGCCCAATTAAAAACAATAAAAACACCACACTTTCTCCCAAAGCAAGTGTGGTACCGCCCATAATCTTGCCCATCACCAAACTTGTGCGTGAAATTGGGGAAACCAATACAGACTGCAAAAAACCCTCACGCCGATCTTCAATAACAGAAATTGTAGAAAAAATGGCCGTAAATAAGAGAATCAATAACAAGGTGCCAGGAAAAATATATTCCAAATATCCCACATGGTCAGGCAACCCTGCAGGCAGAAAAGATCCTTCAAAACCAGCGCCCATGAGCAACCAAAAAACCAAAGGCTGGCCAATAGAGCCATACAACCGACTTCGATCACGAGCAAAGCGAACCAATTCCCGTTTCCACAAAGACACAATAGGTAACACAGTATTAGACATCCTGATCCCCCACCTCAAATTTTCGTCCCGTGCGCTGAACAAACACATCTTCCAATGAGGGCTGGCTCAAAGTCAAAGCCGTAATGACATCACGCACCAACGGATACAACTCGGCCAGCAATGTCTCTGCACCAGCACACGCAATACGCACCGTATTGTCTACCACAGTGACCTTGCCATCAAAAACTTTTTCTATACGCGACACAACTTCATCAGGCGCATCTGTCTGCAATGTAATCACATCGTGGCCAATCGATTGTTTTAAAGCCAAGGGCGTGTCTAAAGCAATTAATTTTCCCTCATCCAAAATACCCACCTGATCACATCGTTCGGCCTCTTCCATAAAATGGGTCGTTAACACCAATGTGGTCCCATAGGTTTCTCGCAACGTCATCAAATTGTCCCAAAAACTTCGACGCGCTCCCGGATCCAACCCAGTACTGGGTTCATCAAAAATTAATATTTCTGGCCGATGCAACAACGCTTTGGCCAGTTCTACGCGTCGTTGTAGTCCACCAGATAGTTCAGAGACAAAATCAGCACGCCGGTCGTTTAAAACCACCAATGACAAGACCTCATCAATGCGATCTTTTAACAGCGCACCCCGAAGACCATACAAATGCCCCTGGTGTTGTAAATTCTCCAAGACAGTTAATTTTGCATCCAAACTTGGTTTTTGAAAAACCACGCCAATACGCTCTCTTACGGCCGCAACGTCTTTAACCACATCGAAGCCCGCAATATGGACTCGCCCGTGCTGTGGCACAAAAGAGGTACACAACAATCGAAACAGCGTGGTCTTGCCACCGCCATTTGGCCCCAACAAAGCAAACACATCACCCTGCGGCACCTGAAACGACACATTGTCTAGAGCCACGCGTTCGCCGTATGTGTGGCGCACACCCTCAATATCAATAATAAAATTCAAAAAAA
>JABIFK010000192.1 GCA_018650745.1 Candidatus Latescibacterota bacterium
GGAAACACGGTGATGCCCGGCGATTGGATTCGTGCCGATGATGATGGGGTTTGTTTTTTTCCGGGTGATAAAATTGAAGAGGTACTTGACGGATGTAATAAGCACTGGTGGGAACCTGCTGCTCGGAATTATCTATCGAATGGTGGACACTTAAACGATTGTTATCCGTTGCCTGAGCATCGTTATGCCGAGGCCGCCGCTTGGCAGCGTGCCAACGGGCATTATGTGCCAGAAGATATTGGATAAGGTTATGAGAGAACCCGTGACCTGTGGACCTGCGGCTGATTTTTGGAGATGTTATGTCGATACCCTTTAGTCGAGATATTCCAATTGGTGATGGTTATGATTTGGTCGTTTGTGGAGGCGGACCGTCGGGCATTCCGGCGGCACTGTCTGCCAAGCGAGCTGGATTGAAGGTTTTGCTCATTGAGCAAACAGGGCAATTGGGTGGCGTGGGGACTTCGGCGGGGGTGTCGCATTTGTTGGGTGGCAGAACTAAGGACAACAAACATTGGTGTGTGGCAGGTATTTTTAAGGAGATTGTGGAAGATCTGGCAGCACGGGGTGGGGCGCTCAATCCGGTGGATATTGAGGGTGAGCAATTTAGCCCGCATGGGTGGACGGGGAAAGTGTCTAATTTGACATATGGGGTGCCGTTTGATCCGATTCAAATGGTGGCGCTTTTGGATGAGAAGATGTTAGAGGCTGGGGTGGATGTGCTGTTTTTTACGGCAATGGTGGATGTGGTGGTTGAGGATGGACAAGTGACGCATGTGGTGATTTTTAATAAGGGTGGTTTGTTGGCCATTCCAACACGGGCCGTGGTGGATGCGACGGGAGATGGGGATGTGGCGGCGCGCAGTGGTTGTGATTTTGTGAAGGGGCGTGAAGAAGATGGTTTGATGACCCCGGCCACGTTGATGTTTCATGTGGATCGGGTGGATCAGGATGTGTTGGCTTCGGAGATTTATAATACGGGGTCTAACCGGTTCAAAGAGTTGATCCAAGATTTGCGCGACAAAGGCGAGTGGACCTTTGATTACGATATTTTTATTACGGTGCAGTTGCAAGAGAAGGGAACGTTGATGGTGAATACCACACGCATTTGCGATGTGGATGGCACCGATGGGCGTTCGCTTTCTAATGGGATGATGCAAGGACGTGGCGAAGTGTCACGTCTTTTTGCGTTGATGCAGAAACATTTTCCTGGGTTTAAAGATGCGCGTATTAAGATGGTGGCACCTGTGTTGGGGATTCGGGAGACACGTCGGATCGTTGGTGATTATGTATACAAAGTGGCAGATGTGGGTGATGTATTAAATTTTGAAGACAACATTGGGTTTAGTGGATATGGGTGGGATTTGCCTGATCCTAAGAAACCGAGTTATCAACCCATGCATGTTGATGCAGGCGCGCCTAAGTTGAAGCGGATGTATACACCGATTCCATATCGGGTGCTGGTGCCCAAGCCTATCAAGAATGTGATTTGTCCTGGCCGTGCGATCAGTGTCGAACGCCATGTGTTGGGTCCTTTGCGGGAAATGGGGCCATGTTATGCGATGGGGCAGGCGGCAGGGTTGGCTTCTTTGCAAGTGGTGCGCGATGGTGTGGCATTTAAAGATGTGGATACCGATCGTTTGCGCGATGATTTAAAGGTTGTGGGTGCGGTTGTTGACTGGCATGAATAGGTTGTTTAGGGGGATCGAATATGAGCATTGTGACAGACGAGCAAAAACAGCAGTTCATGGATGAAGGTTATTTTATTTTGGAGTCGGTGATTCCTGAACATCATCTTGAATTGTTGCGCAGTCAATGCCAGGCGTTTATTGACAAAAAAGATGCACAGATGGATGCATTAGGTACTGATGTGCAAGGTATTAATCATCGGAACAAACGATATTTTGTGTCGAACTGTTTTAAGGATGAACCGAAGTTGCGCGATTTTTTGTTTAGCGATTTGATGGCAGAGATCTGCCAGGCCACGTTGGGGGATGATGCGTATTTGTTTTGGGAACAATATGTGGTGAAGGGCGCAGAGGCAGGCATGAAGTTTTCTTGGCATCAAGATTCAGGGTATGTGGGGTACCCGGATCACAAACCGTATTTGACGTGTTGGTGTCCATTAGATGATGTCTGCGAGGAAAATGGTACCGTGCATTTGTTGCCATATTCTCGCAGTGGGATTCGGTCTTGGGTGCAACATATTGTGCAAGAAGGTAGCAATGATAAAGTGGGATATTTTGGCTCTGATCCTGGCATTGCTGTTCAGGTGCCTGCGGGGAGTGTGGTGGCTTTTTCAAGTATTGCATTTCACAGCAGTGGTGCGAATACAACGGATCAGATGCGGCGGGTTTATTTGGCACAATATTCGTGTGAACCCATTATGACGGCAGATGGTAAGATGCTTTCGGGAAGTGCTGAACCTTTGCTGAAGGGTGGTAAATCGGCCATTGGTGAACCGGGGCCTGATATACCTTCAAAAGCTGATGAACTTAAACGCTTGAATATTTTATAAACGTGAGGAATTTTAAATGCACTATCGCAATTTAGGTAAGACGGGTTTAAAGGTTTCGGAAGTGGGGATGGGATGTAACCGTTTGGGTGATCCGATGCATGACGATAAGTTTTGGAATGATTTGGTAACTCGGGCCATAGATTTGGGTGTGAACAATTTTGATACATCTGAAGCTGATGGCAAAGGACGCAGTGAAGAGGTTTTGGGGCGTGTGGTTGGAAACCGAGATGATTTGTACATTGCGTCGAAAGCATCACCTAAAACGATAGATGATGTGCGACAGATTACCTCTGAGATTATTTTTGAAGCGGTTGAAAAAAGTTTGAAGCGGTTGCAACGCGATTGTATTGATATTTATCAACTGCACAGTCCCAATCAAGAAATGTTGGAACGCGATGATTGGGCCGAAGGGCTTTTGCGTTTGCGCGAGCAGGGCAAGATTAAACATTGTGCAATTGCGGTGAACAGTGCAAAGGATGGCATTTGGGCGATTGAACATGGCGTGGCAGAAGTGTTGCAGATTACATATAGTATTTTTGAAACAACGCCTGAAGATGCGCTTTTTGATTTGGCAAAAGAACATGGTGTGGGGTTGTTGGTCAGGCGGCCGATGGAGCGTGGTGTGCTGACGGGAAAATTTAAACCAAATCAAGAGGTGGCATCGGAACATCGTGCCAGTTTAGAAAAAGATCGTTTGCCTGGCATGATTGAACGTGCTGAAACATTGCGTACTGTTGGTGAAGTGTATTCGGGGGGTATGACACGCATGGCTTTGCAGTTTGGTTTGGGACCCGATGCGGTTTCCTGTATTATTCCTGGCGCGCGAAAGATTGAGCAAGTAGAAGAGAATGTCGCAGCATCCTATGGGGGTGGTTTTTCGGCGGATGTGCGTGCTCAAATTGATGCGGTGCGTGATACCTGGGAGAACTAATGTCTGGTGTGTTGGACTTGGAAACGCGTCATGTGGATTTACCGAATGGTGGGCCGTCGATTGATCTGGTGAAAATACCCGAAGGCGCATTTATGATGGGTGACGTTGTGGGCCGAAGTCCTGAATCCGATACACGGCCTGCACATAAAGTTTTCTTAGATGCGTATGAGATGGCTATTTACCCGGTGACAAATGGGCAATTTGCTTGGTTTGTTGAACAAACGGGGTATGTGACCACGCGAGAAGAAGCGGGTTTGGATGTTCCGTATTGGCATCATTTTGCTGGCGCGGATTGGGAAAATCATCCTGTGATTTGTGTAAATTGGATCGATGCGGCTGCTTTTGCCATTTGGGCTGGCTTGCGGTTGCCTGCGGAGGCCGAGTGGGAAATGGCTGCACGTGGTGGCTTGGACGCGTCAGATTATCCGTGGGGTAATGAAGATCCAAAAAATCATTGTAATTGGCGCGGCGCTTCTAAGAAACCCAACGTGTTGGTGCTCAATAAAAGCGGGTGGGGGCTTACGCCCGTTGGCAGTTATCCGGCCAATGGATATGGTTTGTTCGATATGTCGGGCAATGTGTGGGAGTGGTGTTCTGATGCTTATCACCCGGCTTATTATGAAAACAGTAAGCGAGACAATCCCAAAGGCCCAACAAAAGATATAAAAGGCATCGATTGTCCTATTGTTATGTGGGAGAATGGTGATCATTTGGATGTGCCACCACACGCTTTTCGGGCCATTCGGGGAGGGGCTTGGGAGAACAATACATTTGGTTTGCGGTGCTGCGAGCGTATTTCGGCCAGTGCTATGAGTCATAGTAAAGGGAAAGTGGGCGGTTTTCGGGTGGCATGTTAGAGGTCGTGAAATAGCAAAAGACAGTCTGCAAAGGGAAGGCAACACAGCGACAATTTTTATTTTTTGTGTAAGTATTTGTAAAACATTCATTTAGTGGTGTGTGTGTGATTTTTGGTAATGAAAAGTCGATCTCTTTGAGATCGACTTTTTTGTTTGCATATTGAAAAATTTGACATATATTGTGTTTTGTATGAAATATTTTGTTAAATAATTAAAATATTTGAAACTTTTAGTAATATTTTGTGTCTAAACATGCAAAAGGAGTAAAGATGCGTAAGATTATTGAAAATTGTCCTGCTTGCCGAGGAGATGTTGCTGTGACGCGAATCAGTTGTACAGAATGTGATTGTGAAGTGACGGGGCATTTTCAACCCACCATTTTTAATCGTTTGTCCCCTGAGAGTTTGGCGTTTGTCGAAACATTTGTGCGATTGCGGGGCAACATTAAAGATATGGAGCGTGAATTGAACATTCCTTATAGCGCCATTCGCAATCGGTTGGACGATGTGATTGGTGAATTGGGGTTTGTGCCAGGGTTGCTGCATACAGAAATAGAGGAAGAATCTGAGTCGTGCATGACACGGAGTGAAATTTTAAAGCGGCTGGAAACAGGCGAAATTACAGCAGAGGTTGCGGCCGCAGAATTGGCCAACCTATAGTTAGGCCATAGGAGGATGTTATGAAAGAAGAGCGTTTGAAGGTGTTGGAGATTTTGCA
>JABIFK010000921.1 GCA_018650745.1 Candidatus Latescibacterota bacterium
AAACTCAAGGGTGCCGCGTTCGGGTTGTTTGTTTTCGAGCACACAGTCACAAAAATACATCAGCTCATTGAAAAAACCCTGCGTAAACAGCGCATTATTGTCTAACGTACCCGTATTGTTCTGTGGCTCCCAAGAAATCGACCCCGTATCCACACCCTCTGGTGCATAATTGTTTGTTGTCGCATATTTAAAGGGAATGCCACGATGCAATGTCACCTTCCTGCTGTTCTCCACCTCAACGTGCACCCCGTCGCAAAAAAAGGAATACCGCTCTCGCGGCCCCCGTAACCCATCGGCCAAATGCAAATTCCCTATTGCACCGCTTTCAAATTCCAAAATACAAATACCGCCACCGTGTGCAGATCGTATCACCGTCACGGCCTGAACCCGCCCGCCCACCTGCATCATAGCAGACAAAGGGTGACACCCATTGCCCAACCAATTGTTCATCTTATCGCTGTCCAAAATCTCTTGGCCATTTTCGGGAATGGACATACGATATTCGCCCAAAACAGTCTTGAGATGCCCCGCTTCAGGCAACTGCACCAGTTCCTCTGCCTTTTGAAGGGCTGGCTGAAATGCCTTCTTAAAACCAACCACAACAATGTGATCGCCTCGATGATCAATCATCCGTTGCACATCTTTTGCGTGTGCCGCCGGAGGTTTCTCCATCCACACATTCAAACCCGCATCCAAAGCCTCACAGGCCAAATTGGGATGTGCAAAAGGACTCACGCACAAAAAAATACCATCTAATGCCATTTCTTCATACATCTGAGCCGTTTCTGTAAAACAATGTTTCACACCATATTGACCCGCCGTATTTTCTAAAGCCGTTTCATCTTTGTCACAAAATGCCACAAGTTCAACAGGCAGAAAATTCGTTGTGGGTAAAATATTGCGGTAACAATGCGAACCAATGCCCACCACACCGATGCGCAATCGTTTATCAAACTCGCGTTGATAACTCATTCGACCTCCTCAATGGAATCGCGAAGAAATTTCAAGTTTGCTGCCGCATCTTCAACATACCGTTCGGGCTTTTCTCCGTGGGATCCATTCAAACAAATCACAGGCGAAACCCCATCGGCAATGGCCGCCTTTAAAATAGGCACAACAGGCCACGAAGCATCCTGCAATCCCGCCTTCCAAACCAATTGTCCACCAGGTATGTCAGCACGCCCACCTTTGACATGAATCATGCCAATCACAGGTTTCAACATATGATACACTTCCAAAGATGGAAACGTGCCCATTTGCCACAAATTTTGTACATCCCAAATAAACGACACGGCATCCTTTCGATCCAACACCTCAAAAAACGATAAAATCTCCTGAGGCCGTGAGAACAAACAATCGTGCACTTCATTCTCTATCACAACACCAAATCCAGCATTGACAACGCGATCAATCGCCTCACGATACACATCAAATACCCACGGGTGACACGCGCTCAGGTACACTGTTGAATCCAATATGTCCAACCGCTTAGAAGATGTTGCCATCAATAAACGAATTTGATGTGGTTTTAAAGTATTCGCAACCTGAAGCACATCGTCTAACACTGGAAACCATTTTTCTCTAAATGCCTTTTCACCCACCTCAACATCACTATAAAACAATCCCGTAGACATGGTGTGAATGGACATATCGCGCTCGTTGGCCATCTGGGCAATCTTTAATGCCTCATCGCAACTCAATTGCGCGACACCCTTTCCAAACAAACGATCTTTTAAATCCAACACGCGCACCCCCCACGCCACGTGCTGATCCATACACGCTTTAATATCATTGCCTGCCATACTGTTTAATAGGGTTAATTGCGCCATACGATTACCTTATCGTGAAGATGAATCCTCGGGCTAAAAGATCACTTGGTTCAAGTCTCGATTGAGGTACACAAATCATTTCCCCCAAGTCATAATCGGTTCCAAGTCCTTCAAAATCTCATCCAAATATTTCGATGAAACATCATCCAAAGGCATTTTACCATTGCGCTTCTTGGGACAATCAATCACGCCTCGGCGGAAAAGCACCTCTTTGTAACAACCCGACAATTGATGCTCAAAGAAAAATAGCGGTGCCATCTCTTTGTAAATACGCATCGCCCGTTCTTCATCGCCACCGTCTAATGCATTCCAAAACTGAACCACCACATCGGTCACATGACAGCCCGGCATATTGCCTGTAGACCCGCGCCGATATTCTTCAATCAAATATCGCCCACCCGCACCACCCATCACGCCCAAACATTCACCGTTATTGCCATCCATAATCTGTTGCAACACCACAGGGGA
>JABIFK010000191.1 GCA_018650745.1 Candidatus Latescibacterota bacterium
AGGGGTGTCGGGTGTTTCAGGAAAATGGATACAGTTTTGACCAGCCAGCCTATCGTGTTGACGTCTGTGATACAACTGGAGCGGGTGATGGATTCCGGGCCGGTTTGATTTACGGATATTTAAAAGGGTGGACCGTGAGCCGGAGTGTGGTGTTTGCCAGTGGCAGTGCTGCTTTGGCCTGCACAAAAATGGGTGGGGCTGGGCATGGTTTTACACGGGACCAAATTGTGCAGATGACGTGTTGAAACTTGACGGATATCGGATTTGTTTGTTTATTTAAGGTCTTGAATTTTTAAATCTTTACCTTCATTGGGTGTTGTATTTATGATTGAAAAACAAGCCACTGTAAAAAATAAATTGGGCATTCATGCCCGTCCTTCTGCTTTATTGGTCCAAGCTGCTGCCAAATTTACCTCGGAAATTAATTTTGAGAAAGAAGGATTGTCAATTAATGGCAAGAGCATCATGGGCGTGATGATGTTGGCTGCTGAGGTCGGGTCGGTAATCTCCGTAAGGGCTGAAGGTGAAGATGAAGCAGAGGCCCTTGAAACAATGGTTGAAATGATTGAATCCATATTTGATTGAGGCTTATGGAACGTTTAAACGGCATACAAGCATCAGAAGGTATTGCAATCGGGTCTGTATTTGTCTATGATCCGGGCGAATACAGCTTAGATTATCGTCGTATTGTGCCTGGTGATGTGGCTGGTGAGCTCGATCGGTTACACGAGGCACTTGCTTCGGTGTCTGAAGAGCTCAAAGCCATTCGCGTGCAAGTTGAAGAAAATATCGGCAAAGAACACGCCCAAATTTTTGATGTACACCTGATGATTTTAGAAGATTCGGCACTGGTTGGGCCAACGGAGGCATTCATTACTGACAAATTTATGAATGCTGAGCACGCATTTTGGTTGGCCTTTCGCAAGTTGCACGAGCAATTTGATGCCATTCAGAACGATTTTTTTCGCCAACGCAATGCCGATTTGGTTAGCATTGAAAAGCGCGTTTTGGGTAAGTTACGCAACCAAGAAGATACGGGATTATCCCAGTTGCCACATGATGTGGTTTTGGTCGCGCGAGATTTAGCACCTGCAGATACGGCTTTGTTAGACAATGACCGCGTGTTGGGTATTGTAACGGAAGTAGGCGGAGCAACATCGCATACGGCCATTTTGGCACGTGGATTGGAAATTCCTGCGGTGGTGGGTATTAGTGCGCTCATGCATCGTTTGGAAACGGGCGATCAGGTTATTGTGGATGGTCGTCGCGGGCGTGTTATTCTCGATCCAGACGAAGCGACTCTGGTCTATTACCGACAAGAGACCGAGCGGTATCGCCAACGTGCAGAGGGGTTTGTTGAAGCCCGTGAGTTGCCTGCAGAAACCATGGATGGCGTTCGTGTCTCTTTACAGGGCAATATTGAATTGCCTGCCGAAGTTGAATCTGCTAGGGCGTATGGAGCGGAAGGCATAGGGTTGTACCGCACGGAATATTTGTATTTGGCACAGGGGCGATTGCCAGACGAAGAGACGCAGTATGCAGCTTATACACGCCTTGCAGAACGGACGACCCCACAACCCTTGGTCATTCGCACGTTGGATTTGGGGGGTGATAAGCTGTCGCATTTGTTGCCTACGCTTCCCGAAACAAACCCGTTCTTAGGGTGGCGCGCCATTCGGTTATCGCTGGGCAGTTTGGATTTGTTTCGTGTCCAGTTGCGTGCCATTTTACGTGCCAGTGCTCAGGGCAATATCAAAATTATGTTTCCCTTGGTTTCTGGCATTGCAGAATTTCGTCAGGCCAAAGCTGTTTTAAAAGAAGTGCAAGAGGACTTGCGCGCCGAAGGAACTGCTTTTGATGGACAGTGTGACGTGGGTGTGATGATCGAGGTGCCATCGGCTGCGGTGGTTGCTGACCAGTTGGCACAAGAGGCCGACTTTTTTAGCATTGGTACAAATGATTTGATCCAATACACTTTGGCAGTAGATCGGGGCAATGAGCAGGTTGCATACTTGTTCGACCCATATCACCCAGCAGTGTTGCGTTTGATCAAACACGTCATAGACGTGGGGCACGAGCATCAGATTCCGGTTTCCGTGTGCGGCGAAATGGCAGGAGACCCAATAGCAAGTTTGTTGCTGATTGGTTTGGGTATTGACAGTCTGAGTATGACCCCTCGGGCACTACCAGAAGTGAAACAGATGATCCGAAAAGTCCCTTTTGAGACGTTAAAACAAGCGGCAATTGCGGCTGTCAATATGGATGGTGGCGAAGCTGTCTTAGCACATTTTCAGGAAGTTTTAGGTGAGTTGTTTACTGATTCAATGGTCGAAGAAGTTGAAGTTTGAAATGTATAATTGATACGTGGTTTTCTTTCCACTTTGTATGAAAGGTAATAAATTATGCGACGTTTGTTTACATCTGAGTCCGTTTCTGAGGGACATCCCGACAAAGTTTCGGATCAAATTTCAGATGCTGTTTTGGATGCGATGTTGGAACAAGACCCTAAGTCTCGTGTGGCTTGCGAAACGATGGTGACCACCGGGTTGGTTGTTGTTGCAGGTGAAGTGACCAGCAAGGCCAATGTAGATTTTCAGGCGTTGGTGCGCGGTGTGATAGAAGACATTGGTTACACCGATTCCAGTATGGGTTTTGATAGCAACTCTTGTGGTGTGATGATTGCACTTGATCAACAGTCACCTGATATTTCCCAGGGCGTTACTTCTGGCGAAGGGCTGCACGGCGAACAAGGTGCAGGTGATCAAGGGATGATGTTTGGTTATGCCTGCAAGGAAACACCAGAATTGATGCCTTTGCCCATTACTTTGTCACACAAATTGGTGTACAAATTGGCACAATTGCGCAAGAGCAAGAAAATTGCTTATTTGCGTCCCGATAGCAAATCGCAAGTGACCGTAGAATATGAAGGCGACAAGCCTGTTCGTGTGCACACTGTGGTGATTTCGACTCAGCACGACGAAAAAGTCAGTCACGCACGGATTGTACGCGATGTGATCAATCAAGTGATTAAGAAGGTGATTCCCGCCCGACTCTTGGACAAAGACACAATTTATCACGTGAATCCAACAGGTAAGTTTGTGGTAGGTGGCCCACAGGGTGACTGCGGTTTAACGGGCCGAAAGATTATCGTGGACACGTATGGTGGAATGGGCCGTCACGGTGGTGGCGCATTCTCAGGTAAAGACCCAAGCAAAGTAGATCGCAGCGCACACTATGCCGCGCGCTGGGTAGCCAAAAATGTGGTAAAAGCGGGGTTGGCAACACGCTGCGAAGTGCAGTTGGCTTATGCAATTGGTGTGGCCAAGCCGGTATCAATCGCTGTTGATACATTTGGCACGAGCAAGATTTCTGAAGAAAAGATCGGTGAGTTGATTGGCGAACATTTCGATTTAACGCCCAGTGGCATTATTAAATCTTTGAAGTTGATGCGCCCAGTGTATCGTCCTACAGCAGCCTACGGCCACTTTGGACGCAAAGGCTTTACCTGGGAAGAGACCAATAAAGCCAACGCATTGAAAAAGGCCGCTGGTTTATAGTTTTTGGTTTATGTCTGCATTGAGAACAGGCACCTTCGGGTGCCTGTTCTTTTTTTTATATGTTGATCTCTGTAAACATTATTCATTTAAATTGTAAGTAATTGTTTATACGTAACGTTTGATCTTCGGGCAACGGGTGGATACGGCGGTTGAACGTTATTTGCGGGAAATGAAGGTAATTCGACGAGCGTGTTTTTTAATGTGTGTTCGCGAGATTTAATTCTAAAGCAGGCATTACCTAACAGGGTTTTGTCTGTTTTCTTTTTGGATAGGTAATGGAGGGGCTACTGAATTGGATAGTTTATGCTGTCAACAGCTGTTACGCGGAATTGTCCGTCAGGTAGGCGTTCTGTTTGTTGGCCAAATCTAAATATTGAAGGGGATTCATTTCCGAGGTACGATGGGTGTAGCGTTGCTGTGATGCTTATCGACGTGCCGGCTTGAGATGTGCCGGTGGGGTGAAGCGTATCGGAATAGGCAATACTGCCTCTTCCTTTCGTGATTGGGATGATTTTTTCGGTGACCATTTCGGGGTGATGTTGGCGAATTTTGAGAATAATCTGCCCGACGTCTGAATCGGTTAGGGTATACTTGAGGTTGGTTTTGAATGGAATATTTGTGCCACCCGGCAAGGGTGTTCCAATTGATGGTTGAATTGTCTCTCGGTCAAAATCGAGTTCGACATAAAAAGGAGTTGGGGTCGACTGTCTATTCAATGTGCGAAACTGTCGGCCAAATTCATTGCTCTTTTCCCTGATCAAGAGTTGCTGGTTGTGATTTTCTGGGTCATATGTATAGCCCTGTTGTTGTGTATCGAGTGTAAAATGAACCGCACAACTGTCCAAGTAAAAATACGTGTGAGGCCGCTGTCCTTCCCAAAGCGTATGCGTGTTGTTCTGTGAAGATATTGTGACACCGCCCAAATCAAGTGTAGCCATCGCATTTCGGTGCTGGAGGCGCGCTTCCAACAGGTCGTCATATTTTAGGATATGCCCCGAGATGAATCCATTCTTATATTCGAAATATTGCGCTGCTTTTGGCGGCGCGTAATAGGTTCCAAAGAAGGTATTTTCGAGGGTGGTTGATCGTACTGTTGTGAGGGGGATTTCTTGGAATGCTTCTGGGAGAACCAACAAGGGATTCTGCATTTCTTGCTCTATTTCTGGCTCGGGATCATTGGGTATGGCTCCACAGCCTACGAATAGGAAGAATATGAAGACTTTTCTTGTCACACAATTTATAGAGTGAAGATCCTTCATTTTTCACACCGTTGTAATAAGTGATGAAAACGACACTGCTGTATTGCTATCTTTTTCGAGGTGTTTGCTTGAAAGTTTAATCTGTGATGCTCGAATCAAAAAGAGAAAATGCACATGCCTCCCAGACTGTTCGTGAAGTATACCGCCACTGCAAAAGAAGTCTGAGATGTTGATAGGCGGATGTCTAGAATTCTCGGAAGAGGCGTGCAGAGACCGTCAGAAAATCATTTGAGCGGTCGAGGCGGCGGGCGATGTTGAGGCGGAAGAGGCGTTCTGTGATGCCAAGGGCAATGCCAATGTCGGTTTTAAAGTCGGTCAGATTTGCATTTTGGAAACCGTTGAGTATGCTGTTTGAGCGGGGCGCAGTTTGCGTCCAGCCGGTATCTGCAAAAAGCACGATGTTGAACAGGTGCGATGCTGGAATGGGAATGCGGCTGAAGATGTCACCGCGAAAGAGGTAATCTATGCTGGCCCAAAGCATTCGATTGCCCGAAAACTCTTTGATGCCATACCCGCGCAGGGTGCTGACACCGCCGAGGTCAAAGAGGAATTGTTCGGCTGTATGGTTCCTTGTTGCTAAGCGGGCTTGCACGATAAACGCTTGGTTGCCCCATATGACTTTTTGGTGTCTCGTGAGGCCCATTTTTAAGCCATTGTAAGCAAATTCTCGAAAGCCGCGCTCGTATGTGGCAAAGAGGTGCCACGAATTTAAGAATCGTGGCACTTTTCTTCGGGTGTCGTACCGAATGCCCAGTTCGAAGATGCCAATTTTACCAGGGATAATGGCTGGGTTGTCGCGAAAGCGACTGTTGGTGCGAAGAGCACTCCAATGTGTGACCACGGGCATGCTGACATAGGTGTAGGCCGAGAGGGAGCCCCAAAGATAAGTGCGGGGTTTGAGGGTATAGGTGCCGTGGAATGAAAACCCGTTTTTGGCGCGAAAGTAATCTCGGTAATCCCCTTTATACAAAATTGCAAAGAGGCTGTTTTCAGCCGTGCGAATCATGTCATTGTCATGTGTGGCGGTACGATCAAATACGGAGAATTTAAAACCGTATTTTTTTTGTATCCGCTCCAGGCCAACTGCCCACCGAAAGGCTTCGCTTTGAATGCCATATCCACTTTGAACAAAAACCGAATATCCGTTCCATCTCGGTGGTTCCATTTTGAGCTGATAGCCCGCAAAGAAACCCTCTACACGATTGTATCGCGCATAAAAGCTGCGCAAGGTTTGCCTCAGCCGATCTTGCCGATTCGGAATCGCGTCAATACTTGGCACGAGCAATAAAATAGAAAAAATGATTGTGAATAAAATACGCAAAACGAATTCCTGTATTCTGGGGTGGTGTGGGGCCTTATTTTTCAAGCTCATAGAATTTGATTTTTTTATGCAAGTTGGTGCGTTCAATGCCAAGCGATTTGGAGGCTTGGGTGACATTGCCTTTGTGTCTGCCGAGGGCTTCACCAATATAATGCTTTTCAACTGCCTCTCTCACTTCGCGCAATGTTTTACCTGGCGTAAGGCCGGGTATGTTTGTGCCACTGTGTGATTGGTTGGGCACGTGCAAGCCTTCCAGAGCGGGCAAATCGGCAGGGGTGATGGTGTCATCGCTGACCATAATAGAAAGGCGTTCCACCAGATTCTTCAGTTCTCGGATGTTGCCTGGCCAGTCGTATTGCACGAGCATGTCTTGTGCTTCTGGTGAGAGTTCTTTGGGGCGAAAACCGTTTTCTTCGGCATAGATGGTCAGAAAATGGTTGGCAAGTAAAGGAACATCGTCGCGTCGTTCCCGCAAACCCGGAGCAACGAGCGGGACGACATTGAGCCTGAAATAGAGATCCTCGCGAAACTTGCCTTGTTCTACTTCTGCTGCGAGGTCTTTGTTGGTTGCGGCAATGACACGTACATCTACGCGGAATGTTTCG
>JABIFK010000189.1 GCA_018650745.1 Candidatus Latescibacterota bacterium
GCAAAGACGGCCAAGCAGTAGGCTTTTAAGTGCGTCACAACATATGGAAGCTCTACACCCTTAAAGCTCTCAGTTGGATGTTGCTCATCATGCCCGTTCTTATTCCGTTCTTTCAGGAAAACGGGCTCGACATGCAACAGGTATTGCTCTTGCAAGCCGCCTTTTCAACATCGCTCATCATATTTGAAATCCCCTCCGGATATCTTGCCGACGTCATCGGACGAAAATTCTCCCTCGTCATCGGCAGCGCCGTTGCGGCCATCGGTTTCGGGTTTTATACAAATGCCTACACCTTCAACGAATTTCTCTTGGTCGAAGTTCTTCTCGGCATAGGCGGCAGCCTCATTTCGGGAGCCGACTCGGCATTGCTCTATGATACATTGCTCGAAATCAAAAAAGAGGAACAGTATACAAAATACGCCGGTCGTTTGGGGTCTGTCTCCAATTTTTCGGAAGGGATCGCAGCCATCATCGGCGGAGAACTCGCACTCATTAGCCTGCGCACACCCCTCTATGTTGAAGCCATATTGGCGGCACTGTGTGTACCTGTTGCACTCACACTCATCGAACCCAAGCGCCATAAAGTTGAACAAACAGAAAACAGCTTCAAAAGCATCTTACGAATCGTCCGGTATGCTCTACACGGTCATTCCGAAATCAAATGGCTCATTCTCTATTCATCACTGGTGGGCCTCACCACATTCACCATCGTCTGGTTCGTGCAACCCTATCTGCAAGCCGCTGATGTTCCGTTGCGTTTCTTCGGTATCTCTTGGGCTGTTCTACAATTTTCTGTCGGCATCTTTGCGCTCTTGGCCTATCGCATCGAACGCACCTTAGGCCGTAGAAACTCGCTGATAGCACTCATACTCATGTCATCAGCAGCATATATACTCTTAAGCCAATTTCAAAGCCTATGGGCAGCCCCTATCTTATTTATCTTTTACTTGGTACGCGGCATTAATGGCCCCGTACTCAACGACTATCTCAACAAAGTCGTCACATCTGACATACGTGCCACCGTACTCTCAGTCAAAAGCCTGGTGGGCCGTCTTATGTTTGTCATCCTCGGCCCCGCTATTGGCTGGGTCAACGATGCGTATTCACTCGGCACAGCCTTCCTCATGGCCGGCCTCACATTCTTAACCCTCGGCATCTTTTCACTCTGGCGCCTTCATAAAAATAACGTGCTATAAAGAAACCCACCTGCACGCAATGTGGTCTATAACCTGAATGAGAACAGTACGACCTATGAACATCCAAGACATATACAGTGATCTGCCGCCCTTAAAAACAGAGCGCCTTCTTCTTCGCAAAATCACCACAGAGGACCTCGACGACTTCTATGCCTGGGCATCAGACCCTGACGTCACTCAGTACGTCACGTGGTACTCACACACAAACCCAGAAGAGACACAAGAATTCATCAACCGCATACTCGGTCGCTACAAATACGCCAAAATTGCGCCCTGGGCCATCGTAGACAGACAAGAGAACCGTATGATCGGCCTTAACGGTTTTTGCACCTGGGATACCAGACACCACCGAGCAGAACTCGCCTACGTCTTATCCAAACCCTACTGGGGCAAAGGCTACATCACCGAAACATCGCAAGCCATCATCAACTTTGGCTTTCAACGCATGAACCTCAACCGCATTGCCGCACGCTGCCGGGTTCCCAACATAGGCTCTGCCCGCGTCATGGAAAAATGCGGCATGACTTATGAAGGCACCCTAAGAGAAGTTGCCCTGATCAAAAACGAATACGTCGACCTCAAACACTACGCCATCCTCAAAAAGGAATGGCAAACAATAAACAGTGAGCAGGCAAACGGCAAATAACAAACACAATGCGATCTTTCAAAGAACAAGGCAGACCTAAATGATCACACCCCTATACATCACATCCATCATCACCATTAATAATAATGACGATAATAATCCGAACCAGCGACGGGCTGGCCCGGCATAGATCGTCTATTGCCTAAATGCAACCTGCCCGCCGTCGATTATTTCGACGGCGGGCTTTTTTTTTTGCACGGAAGGGCACGGAATAGAAGCAAAGGAGGAAGAACAAGGAACCCCGCCACCCTGCGGGATCACGAAGGGCACAAAAAGAAAGTTGGCGCGAAATACACGAAAGAAGTCAACGGCAAGAAATATGAATACCCGTCCCCAAAACAACCGAAAAAGCCATTTCAAAGGAGGAGGAATACGAAATCATCAAAGAGAAATCACTCAAAACTTAAACACGACCTACGGATGAAGTGGGACAAATCAAAATCAAAAAGGAGTCATCTCAAAACGTGAATACCACCCGCCGGTGGTGTGGGCCGTTGTGCAGTTGGTGGGTGGTGATGGGTCGGTTGGGTGGCGTGTGGAACACGAGGTTGGGTGTGGGAACTGCACGGGCAGGTAACGGGCGGCCTCAGCTTATAGAAACACCGAAAAACATTCAAAGCCCCACGCAGTGGCAGCATTTTTTGCTTACTTTTTGTTGCAGTTGACAAAAAGTAAGTCGTCGAAGACAGAATTGAAAAAATAGTTTTTCAAAAAAGGAAAAAATAATGAAAACCATTCCAATTTCCGAACTCGAACAACACACCAGCCAAACCATCACCCTCCAAGGCTGGGTCCACACCATCCGCGACCAAAAGCAGATGCAATTCATCATCCTACGCGACAATACCGGTCAAGCCCAAATCATCAACATCAAAAGTGAGAACCCCTCTCTTGCCGAACAGATCACCTCCCTCACCAGAGAGTCGACCATCACCATAACTGGGGAAGTCATCGAAAACCCACAAGTACGCTTAGGCGCCATCGAAATACACCTCCACCACCTCACCATCGAAACCGCCGCAGCAACCCCATTACCGCTCGATCACTTATCGGAAAACGAACCCGGCATCGAGCACCGCCTCAACTGGCGCCACCTCGACCTCCGGTCGCCAAAAAACCACCTCATGTCCAAAATTCAAACCACCGCAGAATGGGCCATGCGCGAATACTGGCATCAAGAAAGCTTCATCGAAATACACTCGCCCAAACTCATGGGCACCGCCAGCGAATCGGGCGCTCGTCTTCATCACGGACTACCCCATCTCCGTACGCCCATTTTATCATATGCGATACGCCGAGTCACCAAACCTTACAAAAAGCTTTGACTTGCTCTGGAATGGATTGGAAATCACCACCGGTGCACAGCGTGAACACCGCTTGGACCCACTTAAAAAACAAGCCATTGAGAAAGGCCTCCATCTTGACGGCATTGAATTTTACCTCAACGCCTTCAAATATGGATGCCCCTCCCACGGTGGATTTGGATTTGGCCTTTCCCGCATGCTCATGATCATGCTGGGGTTGCCAAATGTGCGCGAAACAACATTCTTACCTCGTACACCCAACCGGCTTCACCCATAAAAAAAGCACCGACAGATTTATAACCTGTCGGTGCTTTTTTAAAATCTCTTATCCATCACCCGATTTCGTCAATCCCAAAGCACCCGATCTTTAAGCCCAGAAACAATCATCTTTGCGATATCCCCTTCCAAGTTCACCAGCGTTAACTCTCTATCTCTCTATATTTCCCTCTGTTCTCAAGGCCTCACGATACAGCCTATCTTCCTACCTCTTCTATTTTTCATTTCACCCATTCATTCCATTACCCGAAAATACATCTGCCGAGAAATGCGATTGCCCATATGACGCACCGTAACATGCAATTGATGTATTCCCACTGGAACTTGGCTCAAATCTATATTCATATAGATAAATTCATTTGTCCTATCCCCTTCATAATTCACAGTTACTTCCGTTTCGGTATCGTTATTCCCTCTTTTTTGAACCAAATGCGGCTGTTCGGGCAAAACATAATTCACCTGATAATTGCGAAAACCATCGGGTGCCAAACCGCTCTTTGTAATAAGCAATTGTGCGTCGGACTTCTCCAAGGCCAAAAAGAGCGATGCATCCACCTCTTCGTCTCTGGGCCACCCGACTCGATACGAAACATCATAATCTGTGCGACCAAAGTCATCGTGCGTGAGACCATAAATTTCAAAATACAAATGCAGAAAATCCGACTGGCGAAATGTTCGCAATGGATTTTGAGTAATATCCAAATCTTGGAACGATTCTGGATACGGTTTCAACACATCAATTTTCGATGCCAAAAGAGGATCACTCATCGTAAGGATCGTATCGCGCGAGAAACCTTCTTTCACCATCCGAAACGTACCGATCATGCCCGTTTTATAATCCCCCACTTCGGCAACGACCTGATAGGTATCTTGGGGCAATACCAGCTCACACTGCGAGATCCAAAACAACCCTTCGGGCGTTCTCTGGGTTTTATATTCGTAGACATACGTTTTTTTGACCTGCCGGTAAACCGAATCCCAATGTGCATCAAACAAAAATAGACCCTCGTCAATATGATCCGTTTGAGACACATCTACCTGGCTCACAGGAATTGCATATGCGACAGCCAAACGTATGCTGTCTTGCATGGGAAACGCAGCAACCTGATAAGGCATACTGTATTTCTGTGCGCGATAAGGGTCGTGAAAGGTTGCGGGCTGTTTCTGAAAATGTATTCGGCCATGATCAGGCCAATATCCAGTAGCCAAAGAAGCTGCTGCTTCGTTCATGTCTTCCCCATCAAAATACCACGCATCCAAATCGGACCCGCTTCTAAAGTGGATACGAAAATCACCATAATGCCATGTTTCTCTGCGTTCATAGACAGACCGAGAGAAATAGGGGCCAAATTTAATATACGTTTTCCCTTGATCCGTTTGCCAACCAGGAATGCCGCGTAAAATGCGTGAAAAGCGCAAATTAGCATACGCGACACGTCGATAGTGGTCCATTTTGCTTTCGTTAAATGTCGTGAGCAGAAGTGGATCTTTTTGCTGCCAAAATCGATCCATACCCCCGTCATTCTCAATCAAAGAAAGGTCTGCATCTGTGGCAACATATTCTATCGACTCAAGCATCTTCCGGTCCTGAGGTGACACCATCTGAAGCGCCGTTGTGTAAAATTCATAGGCCTGTAACTCATCACCCATTGTTTGGTAACCCAACCCACAAAACAAAAATGCCTGAGCGTCTTCTGGGTATCGTTGAATCAATTGCCGTGCATAATAAATCAACGAATCGGGCTGATTGCTCTCCAAATACACAAGTCCCAAGTGATAATAGGGATCACGAAAATTGGGATCTGCCACAATGCTTTTTTTGAACGACAAAATCGCCTTTAAACGATCGGCTTCCGAAAATTCCTCATTGCCCATCACCAATCGATCTTGATAAGCCAAAAATCCTTGCAATACATAATACCCCATCCAATAGTGTGCTTTTGCAATTGCCTGACGGTCTTCTGGAAATGCCTCAACCACCATTTCATACTGTGCATTGCCATTATACCAAAACATTTGAGACCATAACAATTTTCCTAACATCAATTGATAATCCACATTGTTCCGATCCAATCGAATGGCTTCATCAATCGCACGTTTGGCACGTTGGCGATCATTCACGGTATTCAAAACCAAATATAATTTGGCCAATCGATAGTAATTCTCGGCATTTTCTACATCCAATTGCGAAATATGCCCATAGGCTGTGATCGCTTTTTTGACCTGGTTATCGAACACGTTTTTTTGCTTTTTATCATAAGCTGTACCTTCTCTCTTTAAGATCGCCAGGTACAAGGAATCCACCTGCATCGCGGACATCTCCGCCCACAACACACCAGTACCCCAATATCCAATAACGATTATTGCAACCAAAACGCGTGCCATCACAAACACCCTATATAAAAAGCTATTTGCCATCATTTTATTCCAGAGATCGACACCCAATGAACACAACAAAACAACAAATTGAATACCAATACCCTAATAACCAATTCAACAAAGATTCTGTCGACAACACAGTCACACATTTAAACAGGTATAGGAAGATGCGACAATGCATCTTCCTATACCTCAATCAGTCAACAGCGCGTAGATCAGGTTTCCTTGTCTATTGCCTTACGCACTTCTTTATCAAGTTTGTCACCAAATTCATACATCATATGCTGATAGGCCTCTCGAAGCTGAAGATTGCTCACAGTGCCATCGAGAGAAATCTTTAACGAAATCAGCACCAAGTGACCATACCCTGGATATACACTCGCTTTAGCAGGAAAAGGTTTAACATTCTTTTTTGCCAAATATGCATTGACCCGATCGACAACTTTGGCACTCTGCGTCTCAGTCACTTCCTCCGGCATCCCCCAATACAACCCCAGCACAAGTTCCTTGCCCGTATTCGTCACTTCAACGTTCAGTTTTTCATCAAGCGTAAACTCGAAAAACCCTTCCTTGCCATCTTCCGATTCACCCTCAGTACCATTAAAATCATCATCGAGAACAAAGCCGAGTTCCGCCTTCTTTAAATATGTTGGTTTGTCATTCTTAACTTGATCCCATTTCTGCTCAAGCGCCTTGCCAAGAAGTTTTGACAGATTTTTATACAAGTCTTTACTATAGCCATCGTAAAAATCATCATAGGCCTCGCGAAGCTTTTTCCCTTTGTAGCCACCAGACGCAAGCGAAAATACTGCTCGAACAGACAATACCTTGGCACTTTCGATATCGACAACAACATGCATCTTTTCGGCATTTTTAATCTTCTTCTTAGTCACATATGCCTCTGCCAAGCTTTTCACTTCCTGCACCAAAGCAGGGTCATCGCCAACATAAAACCACTGCGAGAAAATCAATTCATCGCCATTATTTATCACTTCGTGGTGTCTTTCGCCATTCATCAAATATGGAAAATAACCGACTTTGGCAAAATCTTTCTCTTCTTGAAACGCGATCAGGTCATGATCAAAAAGCATCATCATATCATAATTGGTTATGCTGGTTACCACAGTTTTGTCCAATTCCTTTTGACGATCTTCCCACGCCTCTCTGTCTGCGGTTGCCCCCCAAACCAAAATACCATGACACGCACCATAAATATGCTTTAGCCGATTAAATAGATCATTCTGTGAGCCATTTGCATAATTCCACACAGCACTCAAATAGATGCGATTCTCATTCAGGCCAATATTTAATTCAATATCGCTGTATTTCTTATGCCATGCCTTTAAACCCTTTTTCATACCTTTGTGCTCAAGAACCAACTCGGCAACTTGTGGTCGAAGTGGCGCTCCCATAAAAACAAATTCAACCTTTTGCGTATCGTACGTCAGTTTTGCAGGATAAGAAAGCGTGCGTACATAATCTCCATCTCTCACGCCACCATTAACCGTCATGGTCCATTCCCAAGACCCGGGTTCTAAATTGGTAATAATGGGCTGAGATCCATCCTCATTCGCTCCGGCAAGAGTCTCCCCAACACTCTTTCCTGCATCTTTAACAGAAAAATCTACATCTTCTCGTTTTACTTCTGCGTGTATCCAACTCGAACTGATCATCAGTATCAATGCACTCAGCGTAAATATTCTGAACATGGATGGTAGTTTTTTCTTCCGGCTAAACATGGCCAGATGTGTCAATAGGTGTGTATACAACGGTGAACCTCCCTGCATATAAGGATTTTAAAACTGACATTGTCTGCGAGCCCCCCTCACATCGCCTCATTGCGATTAATGAGATTTGCTTTTAAAACCGACACGGCTTAAACGACAACTTCCGTCCAGCAAGTCTAAACATGACTCCCCGACATACAACTTAGAGAAGTAAATATAAATTTAGGCCGTTTTCAACATTTATTTTACAATCACACTTGACGGATCAATATCTTTGTGTTTAATTTGGAGTGCAGTAAAAATCGAATATGCATCATCCGCATAGGGGTGCCGAAAGGCTGAGATTATACCCTTGTGAACCTGATCTGGGTAATGCCAGCGTAGGGATAAGCGGAATCCAAAGCAATTGTGTGTTCAATGCATGTGCTCAGGCCGTTTTCTCTACGAAAGCGGTTTTTTTTATGCCCTAAAGGAGCATGATCATGAAGCACACACTTGTCTTTCTCTTGTTGTTCTTTTCTTCTCTCACATTGCAAGCTGCTACACTCAAAGGCACCATCACCGATGCCCAAACAGGTGACCCCCTTGCCAATGTCAACATGCGTGTTCAAGGGCAAAAAGTTGGTGTTGTAACCGATGCCGCAGGTCAATACATCATCTCCGATCTGCCAGCCAACACGTATATTTTACACCTCACCCACATCGGTTATGCAGACCAAGAAATACGCATTGCCCTCGTGCAAGACCTTCAACACAACCTTGCACTCACGCCCACACTCTTACCGGGCGATGCAGTCACCGTCGTTGCAACACGTGCCCGCAAACGTGAAACACCCGTCACTTTTAGCAACATCACCAAAAAAGAACTCGAAGATCGTTACACTGTCCAAGACATGCCCAAACTGCTTTCGGAGCTACCCGCAGTTAATACCTACGATGAAACCGGCAACGGCATAGGATACAGCTACCTCACCATGCGCGGATTTGATCAACGCCGCATTGCCGTCATGGTCAATGGCATTCCACAAAATGACCCTGAAGACCACAACGTCTATTGGGTCAACTTTCCCGACCTCGCATCCAGCCTCGAAGACATTCAAGTACAACGTGGTGCGGGCAGTGCGTTTTATGGACCAGCCGCCATTGGTGGCTCAATCAACTTGGTCACCGACCGTTTTGCTCCAGAACCCAAACTCACCATCTCATCTGGATATGGCAGCTACGACACCCGCAAGTTAGGTGTAACCCTTAATTCGGGCTTGCTCAACGACCGCTTGGCTCTCAATGCTCATTTTGGCAAAACCCAAACCGATGGGTATCGCAACCTCGCGTGGGTAGATTTCCTCTCTTATTTCTTTGGAGGCGCCTACTACACCGAACACACCACCACACGGTTTCATATTTATGGCAGCAAAAACACCGACCACCTCAACTTCTACGGCATCTCCCCGACAACAACAGTGGGTGGCCAAACCGTTGATGTTCTCAATGACCGCACGCGTCGCAAAGAAAATCCTATTATTAGCAATGAAGAAATTGAAGACTTTCATCAGCCCCACTACGAACTCATTCACGAATGGACAGCAAGCCCCAATCTCACAGTGAGCAATTCATTCTTCTACGTACAAGGTGGCGGATACTTTGATTTTGATGGGTCTTGGGCAGACGATTTTTACTTTCGGCTCACCCCAGAATTTGGATTCACCTCACAAGGATATCCGGGTCAATCGCTCATAAGAGCCTTTGTCAACAACCGCCACGGAGGCTGGTTACCGCGCATCACTTATCAACGCGAAAAATCCACCACTGAAGTGGGTGTTGAATTGCGTTACCATCAATCGCTCCACTATGGACAAATTCGGTGGGCCGAAAATTTGCCACCCGAAGTGACGCCCGATTATCGCTACTACGAATACAAGGGCAGCAAGTGGATGACCTCTGCCTACATCAATCACAACCACAAACTCTCAGACCGCCTCAACATCATGGGCAATTTACAAATTGCACACAAAAAGTATCGCATCTTTGATGAAAAGTATGTGGGCACCGAATTTACCGTGCCCAATACATTTATCAATCCAAAGCTCGGTCTCAACTTCAACCTAACCAACAGAGCCAACATCTACACCAGCATTGCACATACCGAACGCGAACCCCGACTCGTTAATTATTATGATGCAGCTGAGTCTACGTGGGCCACACCACAATTTGAACAAAATGCCAACAACACATTTAACTTTGACAAACCCTTGGCCAAACCCGAAAAGCTAAACAACATCGAACTCGGTTTTGGATATACCACACCGCGCTTTCGTGCCAATGCCAACGCCTTTTGGATGGACTTTAGAGATGAAATTGTCAAAAGTGGGCAACTCGATTTGTTTGGTCAACCCGTAACAGGCAATGCGGACAAAACCTTGCACTCAGGCATTGAACTCTCCGCAGCCATTCAGCCAGTACCTGCACTCACAATTCAGGGCAATACCACCCTGAGTCACAACACATTCAAAAACCACACCGATTTTTCAAGTGGGCAAGCCGTATCACGCGATGGCAACCGCATTGCCGGCTTTCCCGATTTCATAGCCAACTTACGTGCCACCTACGAACACCAGGGGCTGCGCACATCACTCTACTTGCGCCACGTTGGCAAACAATATACCGACAACAGCGAAGACAACCGCCAAAACCCAACCTTGCGCAATGCCCCCGGATACATTCCCCTAGTGGTTGATCCTTACACGACCGTAGACCTTTCATTGGGGTACGACCTAGGCCGCCAACTGGGCATGAAAAAATTTGAAATCCGTCTCAACATCAACAACCTATTCGACACCCTCTACGAAACCCATGGCGAGGGCCTTTCTTTCTTTCCGGCAGCCACACGCAACGTCTTCCTCTTTACAAAATTTGAGATCTAAGTCAAATCTGTAGCATTGTATCATTCCCGATTATCTACGCCCAACAAAAAAGGCGATTCGTCTATAAAACGAATCGCCTTTTTTTGTTTATCTCAATTCCATTTATTCATCTGATGCAGGTGCAGGATCGGGTGGTTGTGTTTTAAAACTGGCAACCGCACGATCTACCGTTTCAATGGTTCTAAAAATACTGGCCAAGCGTGTCACCATCAAAATACTCTCAATCTTCTTGGTCACACCCGTCAACCGCAAATCGCCACCTTCATTTCGCAATGTGGTTAAGCTGGCCGTCAGCACACCCAACATGGAACTGCCAAACCATTTTACACTCGAAAAATCAACCACCACATTCTTGATGCCATCGCGCACCAGCTTTTTGATGTGCTCCTGAAAAGGCGCCACTTCTGGGCCACTCATCAAAGCACCCGTCACCAACAACACAGCCACATCTTCCCGTATCTCTTCTTTAATGTTCATACAACCTCCATAAGTAAC
>JABIFK010000188.1 GCA_018650745.1 Candidatus Latescibacterota bacterium
GGAGGATGGAGGGATTTATGCTTAACGACAGTTGGACATCATCTATTGCATCGGATCAGATACATACTCTTACGATTTAGGCAACTCTCGAATTATCCATTGGTAGGCAGTCTATTTGCGCAAAGTGTATTTGGCAGTGGCGAAATGATTGAAGAATTGTTTTTCAATCCGTCTTGAGTTTTTGGTGGTTGATGCAGATATATGAAATCCTCTTTGTTTATAAAGCAGAGGGGATTTTTCTTTGCATGGATATTTTATTGAGGTATTGTGTTTGAGAGGCCGCAGTATCATGTTTGTGCGAGGGGGGATGAAACATGGCAGCAGAAAATCCAGCAAATGTACCTGAGGTTGCACCACTTGATGTGGGGCAGATTGATCCTGCAAGTTTTGCCAAGGATCAAGTGAGTTATGTCTACCATCTTTCTCATTTTTCGACACTGGCCAATGCCGTGGTGATGGAAGGTGAGAATCGTGGATTTATTGATCTGAAGGTCTGGCGACGCCCCAAAGACAATGAACCATACAATGTTCGTGTTTTGGAAAACCATGCGTCGCTGGCTTTTTTTTATACCGAAAAACGACCATGGAATCCGTATTGGGGTGATCCTGCTGTAAAGGTGAGATTGGAAGCTGTGATGGATTTCTGGTGCAAGAGCCAGCATACAGATGGTCGCTTTGCTGAGTATGCATATGAGCAGTGGTCTTTGGCCCCAACAGGGTTTGGTATCAAGTTTATGGGTGAGACGCTGCGTCGTTTGCAAACGTCAGAATCGAATGGCGGGCCAACGATTGATGCCGATATTTTGGCACGTGCTGTGAGGGCGACTGAAAAAGCCATTCAGATTTTGCTGACACATCCAGATCTATTGAGACACGCCACAAATTTTAGCAATCAGTACACAGGATTTTGGGGCGGTTTGATGGCGTTCATTTCTGCCTATCCGAATGAAGAAATCTTTCGTGCTTTTTTTGAAAAAGTAGAAACATTTCGAGATCAGTTGACCAGCCCCGTGGGGTATCACTATGAGCGCACGGGGTGTGATTGGCGTTATACAATGCAAACACATCGCAGCAACATGCAGCATCTGTGGCATTATGCGCGTGGTACGGCACTTGAAAAGGATATTGTTGAGATGGAACGCCCGTGGGCTGATTGGTTGGCGTATAATGCGGTGTTGGAACCCGATGGATTGTATTTTACAATTAATCGAGCTATTGAAACACGAACGACCATGCCTGGGTTTGAAAACTGGGAGACGCCCATGGCAGAACATTTGCCTTTGGCTCAAGCATTTTCTCGATCGGCAGAGGCTTATGAAGAAAGCTCGATTGCACGTTGGGAAAAGCTGGTTCAGACTTGGCCCTCTGTGGGACCATTGGAAATGTATAGCCCTCATATTTTTGAGAACGGTCGCAACGGGCTGAAGTGGCTTCCGAGCAAGATCGATCGAGATGTCGCTCGCACCCAGTTGCCCTATTTGGCAAAAGATCGATTCATCCATTTTCGCATGGATGATCGTATTGCGGTGCATCATACGTTTGTGCGACGCCCGTCCTATTATGCGATTTTTAATGCAGGCGAAATGATTTGCGAGATTCAAAGATATGGATTGGGTCTGCTGTGGCACCCTAAGATGGGCAGTGTTTTGCAAACTCAGTCGCGTGAACATGGGCCTTGGGGAACGGCATCGGTTGATGGCGAAATTTACGAAGCGTCATCATTTGACGCCAAGATTGCTGTAGATGGCAATGTGTTTGATCCAACGCCCGGTCAGCACAATTTATCGGATAGCGAGATCATTTTTGAATATGCACTGGGGGCGATTGGGCAAAAAACGGTGCGCTTTGACGAAGAGGAAATTGCCGTGACCGTGGCATACGAAGGGCGATTTTTTGAACATTTGCCATTGCTGGTTCAAGCGGGAGATGAATTGACTTCTGAGAATGGACAAATTCGTTTACAACGGTCTGGAAGTGTGATGGTGATTTCTTTCGACTCTCGTGTCGGTATAGATGTAAAGCCGACGGATGTGGCACATGGGCCGTTTGAATTGAAACATGTCGAAGTGAGCGCGCAGAATCACTTGCAATACCATATTGTTTTTGAATAAATGGAGATTTATAGATGCTTCCAAATTGGTTACATATTGGTGCGGCCAAATGTGCGTCGAGTTGGTTGTGGCGTGTTTGTATTGAACATCCCGAAATTTGCGTGCCTACAGAACACCGACCCGATCAGCCAGATAACGTCAACTTTTTTACGGTTCATTACCACAGAGGTTTGGACTGGTATGAGAAGATGTACTTTGATGGGTATGGCGGTGAGCCTGTTGTTGGTGAGTTTAGCAACAGTTATTATCGGTACCTGCCCGCATTGGACCGTATCCAGAAACATTTGCCCAATGTGAAGTTGTCGTTGATGATTCGACACCCTGTGGAGCGTGCATTTTTAAACTGGGCGCATTTGTTTCTGAAACAAAAACCCACGGGAATGGATATACGCCAAGGCATCGGTGTGCCTTTTGAGAAAGTGCTGACTGTGCATGGGCACGCTTGGTTTTTGCAGTGGATTGACCCGGGAAATTATGCGTGGCATATCAAGCAAATTTGGGAACGGTTTCCCCGTGAAAATGTGTTGATAACACTTCAAGAAGATGTGAAGGTTAATCAGGTGGATTTCTTGCAACAGTTTTTCGGTTTTTTGGGTGTGGACACGGGCTTTGAAGCTTCTCTTTCTGGGGTAGATATCAACCCTGACCCCGAGGATGTGTGGGATTATCTTGAGCCATCTGTACGTGCCGAATTAATAGAAGTTTACCGGCCGGATGTGGAAGCGCTTCAGGAAATGCTTAATCGCGATCTAAGTCATTGGCAGGTGTAGGTCGGATGGGATAATGGCCTGCTTTTGATTCTCTGGCATTTTTCTGCGGATGTTTTAACTTGCGTTTGTCAATTATGAAGCTTGATGTGTTGTGCGTGTGAGGACGGGTATAATCTTTACTCAAGGAGCGAGAGATGGCGAACAAAGTAACTGTTTTTGGTGCCGGTAGCGTGGTGTTTGCGCTGGGCTTGGTGAAAGATTTGTGCTTGACCAAAGAATTAAGTGGTAGCCATGTGTGTTTTATGGATATCAACGAAGAGGTCTTGGATGTGATATATGAGTTGGGGCGTAAATATGCCGAGGATTTGGGCGCTGACTTGACATTTGAGAAAACAACGGACAGAGAAGCGGCTTTGAAAGATGCCGATTTTGTCATTAATTCGGCAACGATTACACACAATGAATATTTCATGCAACGGCGTCGCAAAATGACCGCTGAGATGGGTTATTTTTATGACAAATCCGGTATGCCAGAATATCACAACTTGCAATTGATGTTGGATTTTGCCAAAGATGTCGAAAAGTATAGCAACGATGCGTGGGTACTTTTGGCGGGTAATCCAGTATTTGCAGGTACAACGTTAATGACGCGTGAGACCGACGTCAAGGTGTGTGGGCTTTGCCACGGACACTATGGTTATCAGGGTATCGCACGTGTGTTGGGCATTGATCCTGAAGAAGTCACTTGGCAAGCTCCGGGATTGAACCACAATATTTGGATGACGGA
>JABIFK010000186.1 GCA_018650745.1 Candidatus Latescibacterota bacterium
CGGTGCAGGTGATATTGGTGCATTAATAAAGCTAAAAGATACACACACTGGAAATACACTTTGTGGTAAAAGTGTACATCTTGAAGTGCCGCCTGTGGAATTTCCTCATTCTCTTATCCGTGTTGCGGTTGAAACTAAATCACGTGGCGATGAAGATAAAATTGGTACGGGATTGCAACACATTCACGAAGAAGATCCGAGTTTTGTATCCAAATTTGACCCCGAATTGCATCAAATTATCGCTGAAGGCCAGGGAGAGCTTCATTTGACTGTTGTTTTTGCCAAACTTAAGAAAAAATATGGGGTAGATGTTGAATTGGTTGAGCCACGGATACCATATCGGGAAACAATTCAAAGCAGCGCAGAAGACCAACATCGACATAGAAAACAAAGCGGTGGGCGAGGTCAGTTTGGTGATGCTCATTTGCGCGTGGAACCAAAACCAAGAGGGGAAGGGTTTGAGTTCATAGATAAAATTGTTGGCGGTGCAATTCCCGGTAAATTTGTTCCAGCAGTTGAAAAAGGAGTTGTCGAGACCATGGCACGTGGCATTTTAGCAGGTTATCCTGTTGTAGATGTTCAGGCCACTGTATTTGATGGCTCCTTTCATCCTGTAGATTCATCAGATATGGCTTTCAAAATGGCTGGTGCACATGCCTTTCAAAAAGCTTTTTTAGAAGCCAAGCCCATCTTGTTGGAGCCCATATACAAAGTGCGTGTTATTGTGCCCGAAACGTATATGGGAGATGTCATGGGAGATCTGAATGGTCGTCGAGGGCGCATTCAAGGTATGGATCCTGAGGGTAACTTTCAGGTCATCCATGCGGAGGTGCCTTTGGCTGATCTGTACAAGTATTCGACGGCATTGCGTTCTATGACCCAAGGTACTGGAGACTATACCATGGAATTTTCGCACTATGATCCTGTGCCACATGATGTTGCGCAAAAAGTGGTCGACGCTTCTGAACATAGTCGGGAATTGGTAGAGGCTTAATCTTGAACTTTTTGAACAGAAATCTGGGGCACGTTATGCGTGCCCCATTTTTATTTGGGGAAACCGATGCCCAAGCGAAAAAAGAGTGTTCGTTTTGTAAGCCGAGGGGGAGATAAGCTCGACGGTGCTTTGGATGTATTTGGATTGGATGTAGTGGGGCAAACGGTTGCTGATCTGGGATCAAATGTTGGCGGTTTTACTGATTGTGTGTTGCAGCGTGGGGCACGTTGTGTGTATGCTGTGGATACCGGATATGGCGTCTTAGATTGGAAGCTAAGACAGGACGAACGGGTTGTGGTCAGGGAGCGGGTGAATGCTTTGCATGTTACGTTACCTGAACCTGTCGATTTAACAGTTGTTGATGTTGGGTGGACGCCCATGGTGCGTATTTTGCCTGTGGCTTTGAACCTGGTGAGGCAAGATGGGTGTGTCATAGCATTGTTAAAGCCCCAATATGAGGCGAGAGATGATGAGCGTAAAAAAGGTGTGGTTTTAGCTGACTGCATTGAAAATATTGTAAATCGTGTGGTTGATGGGCTTGCGAACGTGGGTATTCGCGTAGTCAATAGAACACCCGCATCTGTTGTGGGAAGTGGTGGGAATCAGGAGTATTTGTTGCTGGTCGAACCCAATTAAATACCGACTTTTCTATTGCTCAAATATGGACTTGTGGCTACATTATCAAAGAGTTAGGTCCCTTTTAAGTTCCGAAGATTAATGAGGTGATACTTTATGGCTGGGCACTCTAAGTGGGCGAATATTAAGCATCGTAAAGGCAAACAGGATGCTGCACGTGGTAAGACATTTACAAAGCTGATCAGAGAAATAACGGTTGCTGCACGCGAAGGCGGTGGCGATGAGTCGAACAACTCTCGACTAAGATCTGCCGTGTTGACGGCCAAGTCTGAAAATATGCCAGCAGCCAATATTGATCGTGCCATCAAAAAAGGTATAGGCGAGCTTGATGGTGAATCTTATGAAGCTGCGATTTATGAAGGGTATGGTCCCGGTGGTGTGGCTATGTTTGTTGATGCCCTGACGGATAATAAAAATCGAACCGTGTCTGAGGTACGACATCTCTTCAATAAGCACAATGGCAGCATGGCTGAAAGTGGTGCAGTTGCTTGGGTTTTTGAACAAAAGGGCTTGATTGTGGTACCCAAAGAAGGCGTGGAAGAAGATGATTTGATGCTGGTTGCATTAGACGCTGGTGCTGAGGACATTGTTGAAGAAGAAGATACATTCGAAGTTTTTACACCCGTTTCGGAAACTGACGTTGTGCGTAAGGCTATCGAAGAAGCTGACATTTCCATTGAGCGATCTGAGTTGACTCGAATCCCCCAAAATTCAGTTGAAATTGAAGGTAAAACTGCACAACAGCTCTTAACATTGATGGAAATGCTTGAAGACAATGATGACGTACAACGTGTGTATGCCAACTTTGATATTAGTGATGAAGAGTTGGCTACGCTTACTGCTTAATTCCTTCCCGTAATATCTCCCCAAGTGATCTATTTAGGGTAGACGATTAAGACGCATTGGTCTATCCATTCTTGCCAATTTGCACCCTTGAGAGGTGGCATTTGTGATTATTCTGGGCATTGACCCTGGTAGCGTGATTACGGGATATGGTGTGATCGAACATCAGAACCGTAAGAATAAATTGCTGCGTTGTGGTACTATTCGTCCAGAGAAAGACGTGTCATTTTCTCAACGCCTCTTGTTTATTTATGATCATCTCTTAGAAGTGGTATCAGATGTATCTCCTGATGAAGTCGCCATTGAATCGGTATTTTATGGTGTCAATACGCAGTCGTTAATCAAGTTGTGCCAAGCACGTGGTGCTATTTTAACCGCACTTGCCAATTCTGATCTGCCCATATTTGAATACGCCCCTCGAGAAATAAAAAAGGCTGTTGTTGGCCGAGGAGGAGCGTCCAAGGAGCAAGTGCAGTTTATGATGGAGCGATTGTTTGGTAAAAAGGCTTTGGCTGATACTTTTGATGCCACAGATGGGGTGGCCACTGCGCTTTGTCATGCACATCAAAAGACTGGGCCTTTGGCGGGCGCAGGAAATGGAAATAATTTAGCGGACAAACTTGAAGCTTTACAAAAAGAAGGGCGTGGTGCAAATCGTTTTAACGAAAAATTAAAACAAGCAGGTGTTGATGTCAAAGTGCGCCAGCGATTAGTACCGCCGCATAAACGCGGTCGGTAGATTAGGATGCATCTCAAATTTTATAATGAGAGAAAAAATAAAAGATGATTGCTTATTTAGAAGGGCGCTTGGCAGAAAAACATCCTACTCATTTTGTTGTGGATGTGGGCGGTGTGGGATTTCATGTCCAAGTTCCTCTTTCGAGTTATGAAGAAATTGATGTTGTTGATGGAAAGGTAAAAGTCTTAACGTATCTGCATGTGCGTGAAGATATTATGGCTCTATATGGTTTTGCAACAATGGCCGAACGCGATTTGTTTGAATTGCTCATTGGTGTTTCGGGAATAGGTCCTCCTATGGCCCTTAAGATATTGTCTGGCACACCTATTTCTGACTTTAAACGGATGATTGCGGCTGAGGATTCTAAGGGGTTGACACGCATTAAGGGCGTAGGGCCAAAACTTGCACAGCGTTTGGTCTTGGAAGTTCGTGATAAAATAGACACCATTGCACCAGAGGAATTTAAGCCCGATGCAATGGGCATGGCTGATCCCGATATTTTGTCTGAGGCAACGGCTGCGTTGGTTGGGTTGGGCACGAATCCCGTTCAAGCCCGCAAGGTTGTTGCGACAGTCTTACAAGATATGGGAGATGACGTTGCGATTGAGGATGTCATCAAAAAAGCTTTGCGTAGTATATAGTTTCTGTGAGTTGAGATAGTCGTACGTTGACGTGTCATTGATGAAAGTTATGTATGAATGAAAGACCGAACGACCCGAATCACTTGGATGGGGATGCTTTTGAATTTGATCAACGCTTGCGGCCTGGGCGTTTTCAGGACTTTACAGGGCAAGAGAAGGTTAAAGAACATCTTCTGATTGCGGTGGAAGCGGCACGCCATCGTGGTGAGGCTATGGATCATGTTTTGTTACATGGCCCCCCGGGACTTGGTAAGACCACATTGGCATCTGTGATTGCCCATGAATTGGGAGTGGAGGTTCAGTTGACCTCTGGGCCTGTAATGGAGCGACCAGCAGATTTGGCAGGTATTTTGACCAATCTGAATGAAAAAGATGTATTGGTTATTGACGAAATTCACCGCATGAACCGCGTGGTGGAAGAACACCTTTATTCTGCAATGGAAGACTTTACGCTGGACATCATGATTGACAGTGGCCCCAGTGCACGATCTTACCAGATTCCGCTGGAACCGTTTACTTTGGTTGGGGCGACGACACGGTTGGGGTTGCTAACTGCTCCGATGCGGTCTCGGTTTGGGATCATTGAACGTTTGGATTTTTATACAGAAGAAGAACTGCAGGTAATTGTTATACGTGCTGCTGGAATTTTGAATATTGATGTGGATGCTGATGGGGGGGCTGAGATCGCTCGCAGATCTCGTGGTACCGCACGTATTGCTGGCCGTCAATTACACCGTGCGCGAGATTATGCTCAAACGCGGGCCGATGGAGTGATTACAAAACAGGTCGCTATCAAAGCGCTTGAGCTGTTGGGTGTGGATCACCTGGGTTTAGATGAAATGGATCGACGGCTTTTAGAAACTTTGATTGATAAATTTGGTGGTGGGCCGGTTGGTTTGAATAACTTGTCTGCGGCTCTAAGTGAAGAGACGGATACATTGGAAGAAGTCTATGAGCCCTTTTTGATTCAGCAGGGTTTTTTGGTGCGCACACCGCGTGGGCGTCAAGCAACAGAGAGAGCTTATTTACATTTGGGTAAAACGCCTCCACAACGTGATGAGCAGAATTCTTTGTTTTAGGATATCATCTTGGCCATTTTAGTATGTTAATTTTAGGGATTGAAACATCAACGCCGGTATGTAGCATTGCACTTGTTGAAGACAACACTGTTTGTGCGCAATATACCTTAGAGCTAGGCATTCACCATTCTGAGCATTTGTTCCCGATGATCCAACGTATCTTGTCTGATCGGGGTGTGGTGGCGAGTGATTTGGATGGTGTTTCTGTTGCTTCTGGCCCTGGATCTTTTACGGGTTTGAGAATCGGCATGGCATCGGCAAAATCATTGTGTATGTCTGCCGATGTGCCGTTGGTTGGTGTGTCTACATTGGCGGGGATGGCTTTCTCTGTTGGATGTGAAAGCCTGCCAGTGTGCGCGATGTTAGATGCTCGACGCGATCAAGTCTATATGGGTGTTTATGAATTTATACACGGCAAGTTTGTGCCATCCTTAGCAGATTGTGCAGTTGGCATTCATGCGGTTTTAGACAGCCTTCCCCGATCGGTGTTTTTTGTAGGGGATGGGGCTCGGGTGCATCAGGAGCAGATTTTGACGCATCTTGGAAACCGTGCCTATTTTGCAGGCATTCATTTGGGGCGCCCAGAGGCGGGTTCTATTGCGCTATTGGGTGGGCGGCTGATTGAGCAAGGATTTCGGGTCGATTTGGAAACGCTTGAACCACAGTATCTTCGGGCTTCGCAAGCGGAGCAGGTGCGCGAGGCTCGTTTGGCGAAGGGTTGATGGTTGTGAAGTTGGATAGTCTTATGTTTTACTCCATGCAGGTTTGCCATTTGGAATCTGTTGTAGAGATTGAGCAATTGGTTTTTTCCAATCCGTGGACAAAACGTGACTTCGAGTTTGCGCTTAAACGCGATAATGCTTATTGTCGCGTTGTTTTTGTGGGTGAATTATTGGTTGGATATGTGATTGGATTTTTTATAAAGAAAGAGTTTCACCTCGCTGACTTTTCAATACATCCCAATCAACAACGCCAGGGGCTTGGGCGCAGGACATTGGAAGTATTGGTTGGCGATCTGTCTACCTTGGCACACGTCATTTCTTTGGAAGTGCGTATGTCAAATGTTGCTGCGATTGAATTGTACAAACAGTTTGCGTTTCAAACAATGGCCATTCGTAAGGACTATTATACCCAGCCCCAAGAAGATGCCTTGGTGATGCTGAAACCTTTGCAGGGGAAGTTATCTGACTGGGTAACTGAGGCATTGGCAGGTCTCTCGTAAAGTGGTGAAAATGCTTGACAAATGATAAGATAAGGTGTATCATTTTTGCATCTGTTTTGCTGTAGACTTGTTGATATTAAAGGACTTGGTTGTCATGCACGATTACGTTGCCGATAGGGTGCATCATACAATGCCATTACATGTAGATGTAGTGGCATTGGGTGTTTTTATCCGCGCTTGTGGAGAAGTGCATAGATAAACAGTTCACTGGCAGTATTTCATGTTTAAAAAGCCGTTGGAATGCACTGTTCCAACGGCTTTTTAAACATGTAGGGAATATCTTTTAAGAGGTGATGGTTTGACACGGGTTATCGGACAGCAACGCGCAGTACACTTTTTGAATGGCCTGGTGCATAAAGGGCGCATTCCGCATGCACTATTATTGAGTGGCGAAAATGGCACAGGGGCAGCGGCAGCTGCTTTGACTTTTGCGCGTGTTTTGCACTGTGAAAATGAAGATAATTTGCCCTGTTTAAAGTGTAATGGATGTCTCAAAACTTCGGGACTGAATCATCCTGATTTGTCCATTTTATTTCCCTTTTCTGCGAGAACAAAAGAAGAAACAGTTCAAACCACATTGCGACAGGTTGTAGCAGACCCTTATGGGTATACATTGCCAGATGATCATGCCACTATTTCAGTGGATCAAATAAGAGGGTTACAACGACAATTTGCTTATGGGGCCTATCAAGGTTCTTGGCGAACATCTGTCATTATGCATGCCGATCGTATGCGGCCAGAATCTGCGAATGCGCTGTTAAAGACGCTTGAGGAACCCCCTCCGCAATCATTAATTATTCTGGTGGTTTCTCAGGTTGAGGTTTTGTTGCCAACGATTATTTCTCGTTGTCAATTCTTAAAGTTTCCCCCCTTACAGCCTGAGGACATTCAGGTGGCATTGATTGAAAGAGGCCTTGAAGAAATGAAGGCCGGTTCTGTTGCAAGATCTTGTGGTGGAAATTTTAGGCGTGCCTTGGAAGTTGAAGCGGGAAATTTGGCAGAATTACAAGATCGTGCCTTTCGTTTTTTAGATGCATTGGTTTGGGGCGCAGATGGGCGTACTTATGCAGCACTTGAGCAGTTGGCATCGGACAGGCAGGCTGTGTTTGATGTTTTAAAACATGCTGAAGCATGGCTTCGTGATGCACTTTTGTTGCAAGCAGACAAACAGACAAGTGTGGTGCACGCAGAACGAATGGAAGACGTGCAACGTTTGGCTGATGCATTTGATGTTGGACGATTGTGCGATACGGTATCACAATTGGAATCTTTGCGTGAGATGAATGCTCGAAATGTTAATTTGCAATTGGGTTTGTTATCCTTTTGGCGCTCTGTGCGAGGATACGCGGCTTGAGGCAAATCGATTTGTCGAGGTGTAGGCTCTGTGGCATTTGGCTAAAGGTCATAACAAAAGAGCTGAATTGAGGGTAGCGGTTTATGATTTTCTGGAAACAACACGCCCATTGGCGGTGCTATTGTTTCTGCTTATGCAAGAAAAGAATTAGAAATTTGGTGCCAAATAGGTGCTGCTGGATTACCTGAAGATGTCCGTATAGAAGAATTAAAACAGTGGGGTGGTTTACTGGTTGGCAGTATCTCAAAACCCGTTGAACCTGTTCCCACGTATAGAGGAGGCTATTGTGTCTGAGGAACAAGAGGCAACAGAGAATCTTAAAGAAGAAAAACCGAAAGAAGATTTGATTTCATTCAAAGAATTTCAAAAGCTCAAATTGCGTGTGGCCCGAATTGAAGAGGCGGAAAAAGTAGAAGGTACAGATCGTCTGTTAAAATTACAGATTAGTTTGGGGGAAGAAAAACGCCAATTGGTTGCAGGTATTGCAGAGCATTACGAGGTTGAAACCTTGGTTGGCAAACAGATTGTTATTGTGGCCAATTTGGAACCCGCAAAAATTCGAGGAGTTGAATCACAGGGCATGTTGTTGGCTGCATCTGATGACAGTGGCTTAGCGCTTTTGTCTCCTGAAGGTGAAATCGCTGACGGCGCAGAGGTGAGATAAAGTATGCTGGTTGATACTCATGCCCATTTGTCTTTTCCTAAATTTGAGAAAGATCTTGATGCTGTGATTACACGTGCAAATGACGCGGGTGTGACCTGTATTGTAGATGTCGGCACAAATTTGGAAACCAGCCTGAAGGCAATTGCTTTATCTGAGTCTGTGGATGGCGTCTACGCTGCTGTGGGATTTCATCCCGCGGATTCTATAAAAGCAAATGATGATGCATTGGCGCAATTGCCAGAGTTATTAAACTTGGAGAAAGTTATTGCCGTTGGTGAAACCGGGTTAGACTTTTTTAGAGATTATGCACCTCTCGATGTGCAGGAAAAATCGTTTCGGGCGCATATCCATTTGGCCAAAGCTTCAAACTTGCCGCTTATTATTCATAGTCGTGCTGCAGAGAGACGCGTCCTTGAAGTTTTACAGGAAGAAGGCGCTCAAGATGTTGGGGGCGTATTGCACTGTTTTGCTGGCAATGCAGAGCAGGCCCAGCAGGCTGTCGATCTTAACTTTCATTTGGGTTTTGGGGGCATTGTTACGTTTAAAAATTCTGCTGCTTTGGCCGTTGCACTAGGTGTACCGGGCAATCGCTTGATTTTGGAAACAGATTGTCCTTTTTTGGCTCCTGTTCCCAAGAGGGGGAAACGGAATGAGCCAGCTTATGTTCGGTTTGTGGCCGAATATTTGGCCCAACATGGGAACCTGTCTTTTGACCGGATTTGTGAACAAACCACCGCCAATGCTACAAGCTTATTTGGCTTAGGGGCATCGTGTGAAGGCTAAAAAATCGCTTGGGCAGCATTTTTTAATTGATGGGAGTGCTATTCGACAAATTGTGGACGCAGCCAAAATTGGTGCTGATGATTTGGTCATCGAAATAGGACCTGGGCGTGGGGCATTGACGGGGTTGTTGGTAAAACAGGCCGCACAAGTTTTGGCAATTGAAATTGACGAAGATATGTGTCATATCTTGCGGCGGCAATTTGCTAATGATAAGAATTTTAGTTTGGTCGCAGCCGATGTACAGTTGGTGGATTTGTGTGAGTTGGTTCAAAACCAAGGGTTCTCCCGCGCAATCTTGGTTGGCAATTTGCCCTACCATATCACAGGTATCTTAATGCGGCAAATTTTAAGTGCTCGAGATGTGTTATCTAAAGCTGTTATTATGGTGCAACGTGAGGTGGCTCGCCGTATAACAGCAAAGCCGGGGAACAAAGATTATGGTGTATTAACGACCGTAACTCAGATCAATTGCGTGCCTCAGTTGATATTTGATTTGCCGCCCTCATATTTTGAACCGCCCCCCAAGGTACATTCTTCGGTATTGCGGTTGCAATTTGATGGTGCCCCACAGTTTATTGTCGAAGATCAAGATTTGTTTTTAAAGGTGGTGCACGCAAGTTTTCAGCAGCGACGAAAGATGCTGCGTAATACCTTGCGCTCTTTGTTTGATGGGAACGATGACCTGTTGATAGAGATCTTGCAGGAGGCTGGTGTTGATGCAACACTGCGCCCTGAGGCAGTTCCTGTTGGTCAATTTGAACTTATTGCACGCGCGTGGGACAAGCGACGTTAAAGGAGTGTATCTTGGCCGGATCTGTTCTCGATCGTCGTGTTGAACCACGTTGGGTTTTTGCCGAACATCCTGGGGGGGATGTATTGGCGCAGACCAAGGCAGCGTTGGATATCCCGACTGTTATGGCCAAGATTTTGATCAATCGAGGAATTGTTGATGTGACAAAAGCGCAACACTTTTTAGAACCTACATTGGAAAACTTATTGGACCCTTTTTTATTGCGGGATATGGACTTGGCTGTGGATCGGGTCTGGGAAGGTATTGATGCGGGTGAAAAAATCATGGTGCACGGTGATTATGATGTTGATGGTGTAACGGGTACATCTGTTTTGGTGCGCGCATTGGCGGCATTGGGCGCAGATGTTACATTTTATATCCCGCATCGTGTAGAACAAGGGTACGGTATTTCGCATCAGGGGATTGACCGAGGGGTGGCACTTGGTGTGACCTTGCTCATCTCTGTTGATTGTGGGATTACTGCTGTTGATGAAGTTGTGTATGCTCAAGAACTGGGCATGGATGTGGTTATTACAGATCACCATCAACCGAGTGAGTTGCCAAAAGCGGTTGCGGTTATCAACCCCAAACGAGATGATTGTTCTTATCCTTTTAAAGAATTACCTGGGGTTGCTTTGGCTTTTAAATTGGCCGAAGCGGTATATAGAAGACGGAACAAAGATCTGTCCCCTGTTTATGAAAACTTGGATTTGGTTGCTCTGGGATGTGCGGCAGATATTGTACCTTTGGTTGGAGAGAATCGTATATTAGTAATGCATGGGTTAAATCGCTTAAAAAATACAAGGAATCAAGGTCTTAAATCTTTGTTGAAGAATGTTGGTTTGTGGGGCCGAGAATTAGGCACCAGTCAGTTGATTTTTGTTTTGGCACCTCGCATTAATGCTTTGGGTCGTTTGGACAGTGCGATGGGGGCCGTTACAATGTTGACGACGGAAGATGAAGTGGATGCGCATCAAATTGCCCAGATGTTGGAGGCTCAAAATTTGAAGCGTAGAGAAATTGATGGCCGAATGCTATCTGAAGCTTTGTCTATGGTTGAAAGCCAGGTTGATGTCACAAGAGACTGTGCTGTGGTGTTGTCATCGGC
>JABIFK010000184.1 GCA_018650745.1 Candidatus Latescibacterota bacterium
CGGTTGACTGCTACATAATTGACGTATCCACCCCGATGTTCGATGTGGTTGCCCAAGAGATTGATGCGTCCTGGGGCGCGTGAAATGATGATTTCATGTGTTTCACCATACGCGTTTATGAACGTTTCAACAGCTTGTTGGTAGAGGGGGAGGCGCGATTCGAGAATCTCCGGGTTATCGCCGTAGATATCAGTAAGACGCTTGAGAAGGTTCTCGTCTTTATTGGTTAGGAGGGTCTGCCAATTATCAGCTGTCATTTTTTTGATTTGAGACATGGCCTGTCCTTAATTATAGCGTTTGGAGATACGCGCGAATAGCTTCTCCACAATTGGGGTCTTTGAGCGCATAGTCTATGAAGGCTTTATAATAGCTTTCGTGATTGCCTATATCATAACGGACTTCATCGCTGCCAAGCGGGACACATCGAACAGTGTGACCTGATGTTATCAATCCCCGAATGGCATCTGTGATGCCAAGTTCACCATGTGCTGAAGGTTGCAGTTTGCGAATTTCGTCAAAAATTTCAGGACCGAAAATATACCGCGCGCTGATGGCCATGTTGCTGGGCGCTTCTTGCGGGTTGGGTTTTTCTACAACGTCGTCGATAGCAAAACTCTCTGCTTTAAGGTCTTCATTTGCAGTGGGTTCGACAATGCCATATCGACTGATAAGTTCCGGAGGGACGGGACGTACACCGATGGTGCATGTGGCATTGTGTTTGATGTGGGCTTCAATCATACGGCCAACAAAGGGGCGCGATTGGTGAGAGTCAATGAGCGTGTCACCATATGCAACCACAAAATGTTCGTTATCAACAAAGCTCTCTGCTGTTGCAATAGCAGCGCCAGTGCCTTGGGGTTTAGAGCTGTCCGCTGGGATCTGTTGGCGCGTATAAAAAAATTCAATGTTTCGGCTGTCATATTCAAGGTGTCCCATGTCGGCAAGTTGCCCACTTTGGTTGAGATGGGCCACCACATCTACATTGTCATCAAATTGGTTTTCAATAATGGTTTTGTCACGGGACGTAATAAAAAGCACTTTTTTAAGGTTCACTGCGGCCATTTCTTCTACCACATGTTGAATTGCGGGGTATTTGCCTAAAGGAAGCATCTCTTTGGGCAGTGCTTTGGTGGTTGGGTATAGGCGTGTGCCCAAACCTGCAACTGGAATGACAACTTTTCTAATGGCCATATTGTCCCTTTTTCGTTTCTATTGGATTGTTTCTTAAAAACCAATAAAACATAGGGTTGTTACGGGAACTTGTCAACGGGATCGACGTTTGAAAAGGTGAGAAAGCCTTTGCGGGCGGAGAGAATATCTGATAGATTGCAAGATCGACCGGAGCTTAAGAAAAGGTGATTGATATGCGATATTTAGTGGTGTTGGTATGGACCTTAAAAATTGGGTTGGCTTGTGTCTGGGCAGAGGAGTCTGTTATGGACCCCCCTTTCCTTGTGCAGGCGATTCAGGCTCAGAAAGAGTATGACTATGGGCAAGCACAAGCGTTGTTTGAGCAGTATATCAATACACTGCCCAATCAAGAGCAAGCGTTGTATTTGGATATGGCCTATGTGGCATCACGTAGAGATTTGAAGGTCTATGAACGTATTTCTGATGCAGAAAAAGATGAGGTCAAACGAAGGTTTTGGACGCGTACTGATCCTTCGCCGTTAACAAGGGTGAATGAGCGGTTGATTGAGCATTATCGACGCGTGGCCTATGCGCGCACAAATTTTGGGCAAGGTCGTTTTCCGTGGGATGATCGTGGAGAAGTGTATGTACGCTTTGGCGAACCGGATCATATGAGCAGTTCAAATGATTTGCAAATTGAGATGGATCGAGATGTACAGGATGCCCGTGACAATTTTGTGCGGCGCAAAAGAGTTCATTTGCAAGTAACGCCTGGGCAACCCATTTTTCCTATTCCTAAGAATACCTGGTGGACATATTGGGTTTATACAAATCTGGACCGTGGAATCGAGTTTGCATTCATCAGGCGTTTTAAAAAAACCGTGTATGAATTTCCACCGATACCCGATGGCTTGGGTGTGGGACTTACCGCAGATTTGATGGGATATCAGGGGCAAATGGTTTTGAACGATTTGGTTTCGCGAAAGCCTTGGGTGTACGATGTGGATTTTTCTCAACTGCCCATAGATTTCTTCTATTATCCTGCGGCTTTTCGTGGTAAAGAAGGTCAAACCCGCTTGGAGATTTATTATGGCTTGCCAGCATCCGAAATGGCACGGCTGCCCCTCAATGAAAAGACGGATCGGATTTTATTGGATCGTGGATTGGCTATTTTTGACAGTGTGTGGGTGGAACAGCATCGTGTACATGATCAACTCACGTTTCATATGCCTTCGCAGAAGCAAATTTTAGACAATGCATTTATACCGGGTGTGATGACCTTTGATGTGAAACCCGGATCGAATTACTTGGCGTTGCAAGTGCGTGACGTGGTGTCTGGCAAATCTCAAGTTTATCAACAGGCTTTGTCCGTGCCCGATTTCTCTGGTACAGATATGTTGATGATGAGTGATATCCAACTGGCATTTTGGATTGCGCCAACCGATGAGGACGGTGAATTTGTTAAGAGCGGGCTCAAGGTTGTGCCTTTGGCATCTAAGGCGTTTCGTATGGATCAAACGGCTTTTGTGTTTTTTGAGTTGTACAATTTAAGCACTGATGAATTTGGTCAAACCAAATACCAGGTTGAGTATGTTTTTCAATCGCAGGAAAAGGGCATAGCACCCGTACGTGCGCTTAGAGGGTTGGGGCGCGTGTTGAAGTTGCGTGAAAAAACGAAAGAAGTGACGATTGCCTATGAACAAACAGGTGATCAACGAGATGATGTGGCATATGTTGAATTAGATTTACAAGGTGTGGACGCAGGAGAGCAAAACGTGCGTGTTGAGGTGGTTGACAATTTGACAGGGCAAAAAGTAAGCAAGGAGATTTTGTTTGAGATCGTGCCATAAAATAGGCCTGTTCTTGTGTTTTATGAGCGCCTTCGTATTGCCTGTGATGGGGGGCGCACAACGAACCAATGATGTTATTGTAGACATATTGAAACGGGTATCACAAGGGTTGGTTTCTGAAGACGATTATGTTCGTTTAGGAGATGCATATTTGGCTTTGGATGAATTGGATGATGCCAAAAAAGCATTTGAGACTGCCGTGCGTTTGGGGGATAAGGTGCGTGGCCACACGGGCATTGGGCGTGTGTATTCACAAAAGAAGGGCGAAGGGATGCGTGCGCAATATCACTTTCGCCGAGCTTTGGGTGAAGATCCCTCACATGCAGAAGCACAATATGGATTGGCGAAGTTATATGAACGGTTGAGACCTTTGGATGCGCTGCAGGCTTTTGAAAAAGCCATAGATATGGCGCCTGATCATGGGGATGCCTATTTTCAGTTGGGGCAACTATTTGAACATGAAGGCGATCGAATGCGGGCGATGGTGGCCTATGAGCAACAAATAGAAGTTGCATCGGGTCATGGGTTAGCACGATATCATTTGGGACGTTTGTTGTTTGCACAAGGGCAACACAATGCGGCGGCGAAAATTTTTGGAGGATTGATTGCAACGGGTGGAGAGGTCGCTACAAAAGCTTATCTTGAAATGGCATTGATGAGCGAAATAGCACAGAACTATGACAGTGCGCAGCGTTTGTTCGAAATTTACATCGGTCGATTACCAGAGGATGAACAGTTCATTTTTAAAGATATCTCATTGGTTGCAGATGCAAAAGTATTGGCCCTTTTTGCACACGCATCTGACAAAAAGAAGATGATCGATCGGTTTTGGAACAGCCAAGATCCAGCACCTTTGACACGTGCAAATGAACGTTTGGTAGAACACTATCGGCGGGTGGCTTTTGCGCTGTCTCAATACTCGGCAGGTGAATCACCTTGGGATGATCGGGGAGAGGTATATGTGCGTTTGGGGCATCCTGATCATGTGAGTCGGTCGGATAATATTCAGATTGAGTTGGATCCGTATATCACGCAAGCTCGTGAACGCTTTGCAAATCGTTTGGGCCCGGGATACACGCCTCCTGGCGGGCGCCCCCTTTTTCCAATTGCGGGGCGTTGGGAATATTGGGTGTATACCGAAATTGATAAAG
>JABIFK010000316.1 GCA_018650745.1 Candidatus Latescibacterota bacterium
AATCTAAGCTCTTACTTGTTCAATTTGTTCTAGCCTCTTTTTGAGATCGGCCTCTATATCAAACATTTTGTCGGGGTCACCAGCATAATCGGCGGTCTTCAGGTTCATCCGGTCGACCATTTCTTGAAGGCTATTGATGACTGCCGTTATCTTTTGTGATTGCACAAGGGATATTGATGCCAGTTGTTGATGCTGGGCTAAATTATCAGGTGCTTGTCCGCAAAGTTGTGCCATGCCGGCAATGGCTTGGGTGGCGTTGTTGATATGATGGGCAAGGGTGACTAGGGTTTGCCCAACACCTTCAACTTGGGAGAGCTTTTTTTCGCGATCGACAATTTGTTGTTGGAGATCACGCAAACGCAAAAGTGAACGGATGCGTGTCGCGACTTCGTCCATATGAAAGGGTTTGGTAATATAATCGTCAGCACCTGCTTCTATGCCTGCTAAGCGGTCTTCATGGTCTCTTTTGGCTGTGATCATGATGACGGGCAAATTGGCAAAGCTTTCGTCTTTACGCAATATTTCAAGTACTTCAACGCCATTTTTTTCTGGCATGTCATAATCAAGCAAAACAAGATCAGGCAAGAATGATCTGATTTGATCTAAAGCCTGGTTGCCATCAATGGCTTTTTCTACTTCGTGGTTGAGAAGTAGTAATTGCTCTTCGAGGAAGTCGAGATTTAAGGGGAGGTCATCGACTATGAGGATTTTGGCCATTTGGCCTCCTTGGAAGGCAAGTAAAAAGAAAAAAGGCTGGGTGTCGCACAATTATTAATTGTGAATGCTTTGGCGTTTGGTTATATGTGTTACTCTTTTGATGCTAACTCATTTTCTAAGGATTCCCACTCGGAAAAAAGAGCCTCAATCTGTGCTTGGTGGCTGCTTTTCTCTTGAGACAGTTCTTTTAACTTGTCCCAATCTGTTGCCAGGTCTTCTCGTGCCATCTCTGTGTCTAAAAGTTGCATCTTTTCTTCCAATTTAGCAATGGTCTTTTCTAATTCCGCTGTACGCCGGCGGGCACGTTCTTGTTCTCTTTGCAGTCGTTTGCGGGTTTTGTGATCTTCTTTTGTGGCCGTTGGTGAAGTGGATGCCTGCGTTTCTACCTCTTTTTGACGACTTGCTTGATAGGTGTCGTAATTGCCTTCTATAATCCGCCAGGAGCCCTCTTCGAGTACCAGTAGGCGATTGACGAGCCGATTGAGAAAATAGCGGTCGTGAGATACGGTAATGAGTGTACCGCTAAAGTTTTCAAGTGCCTCTTCTAAGACATTGCGTGAGGCAATGTCTAGGTGGTTTGTGGGTTCGTCGAGGGCTAAGAGATTGCTCGGAGTGCGCATCAGTTTGGCCAGGGCGACTCTGCTTTGCTCCCCACCACTCAAATCGCCTACCTTGCGTTCGACATCATCTCCTGAAAACAGAAATGCACCTAAAAAGGAACGGATTTCGACCGTGGGCACTTGAGGCGTAAGAGCGCCCACTTCATCTAATACGCTGAACTTTGGGTTTAAATCTTGGCGGGTTTGGTCAAAGTAACCCACTTCAAGGCCAGAACCAGGTATAATGGTACCCGCATCTGCGGTGAGTTCCCCTGTGATGATTTTTAGCAATGTCGATTTACCTGTGCCATTGGGGCCAATGATGCCCAAACGATCTCCTCGCCAAATAATGAGATCGAGGTCGTCAAATAAGTCTCTGTTCTCGTAGCCCTTGCTCAAACCTTCTATTTGGTAGACACGGTCTCCCCCACGCGTTGATGTGGAAAATTTGAGCCCCATTTTACGCCGTTCGGTTGGACTGTCGATACGGTCTACTTTTTCTAATGCTCTGCGCCGGCTTTGTGCCTGTTTGGTTTTTTGCCCTGCAATGTTTCGACGGATATAGTCTTCGGTGCGCGCAATTTCACTTTGTTGGGCATCAAAGGCTTTTTGGTGTTGGGCTTGGCGAAGGGCCTTTTCTTTTACATAAAAAGAATAACTCCCGGGATAAGACTCGACTTGCCCATGCACGATTTCTACGATTTGGGTGACTGTGCGTTCTAAAAAATACCGATCGTGCGAGATAATCACAAAAGCATGATTGTATTCTAAGAGGAAATGCTCTAGCCACTCTAAGGCTTGCAAGTCTAAGTGGTTGGTCGGTTCATCCAAAAGGAGTAAGTCTGGCTCTCGTGACAAAAGTTGGGCCAAGGCCAGGCGGTTTTTTTGGCCCCCACTGAGTACTTCTGTGGGCAAGTTAAGATCTGTTTCGCGAAACCCCAAACCAAAGAGAATGGCTTTTACACGGGCTTCTAAGGCATAACCGCCATCGAGTTCATAACTGTCGCGAAGTTTGCCATACTGGTCTAAGAAGCCAGGTTCATCGTGGTTATCAGACATGGACAATTCCATATCTCGCAACTGATGTTGTATGTGGAGTAAATCGGCAAAACCTTCTAAAGCTGCGTCAAAGACTGTTTGGCCCTCTTTAAATTTGGGTTCTTGATCAAGAAAACCTATGTGGATATTGCGCTGCTGATGCATTTGGCCTTGGTCGGGGAGGTGTCGACCTGTCAAAACACCAAAGAGAGTGGTTTTACCACATCCATTGTGACCGACCAAACCAATTTTTTCACCCGGATCAATTTGCCAAGAGATGCCTTGCAAGATGTCGTTGGCGCCGTATGCTTTCCAAATTTCATTGAGTGTGATCAGAGGCATATTAAAATCGCAAAGTTGGTTAATGGGATGGAACTTGGTGAGCATGCACTTGTCAGCTGAGCATGCGGCCAATATGAGGTCGTTAAGATCACATATGTATGGGAAGATGTCAAGAGGTGGGGTACAAATCAAAGTTGCACAGTTGGGTGATCGGGCAGCTTTGAAAGGCTTTGTTCGGCAGTGATGAACACGCTGCTGAGGCCATAATGAGTGTGGATACTTCCAAATTAGGAATGTTGGTATTTGGGGTCAATATGATTTTTTCGATGTGTGTATTTGACCCTATTTGATTGGATGACCTATATTCGTTTATGGGAATGTTTCGGTTATTCTGGGAGTGTTTTTATGTCTAAAATATGTCTTGGTGCTTGCTTGGCCTTGTATATGGGTGTTTGTCTGTTTCTCATTCCTGTAGGAACAGATGACATTCGCATGTTGGATGTATTTTCTCTTGATGAAGCAAATGCAGTGGCTGTTGTGGCATATTTGTTTCGGACGGGGTGGGAACTCAACACGTTTAGCTATGGTGGTTTATTTTTTTACATCCCACTTGTTGTTGTTAAGTGTTTGGATTTTGTTGGATTCGAAATTTCCCATCAATTGATTGCGTGTGTTATGCGTGGGATCTGTCTGTTTTTTGGAGTTGGGTGCGTGGTTTTGGTATACCAGCTGGGCAGATTGGTCCATGGGCCTTGGGTTGGTAGTATTGCGGCGTGGTTGTTGGTTCTGAATCCGATATTCTTGCGATGGTCTGTAGAGACACATCCTGATGTGCCACAACTGTTTTGGATAACTTGTGCCTTGTGGATTTGTGTGCGTGCTGTTGTAGAGAGGCGCACGACATGGTTTTGGTTGGCGGGATTATTTGCAGGCTTGGCTTTTGCCACCAAATATGCAGGTATATTTTTATTTCCGATCTTGGGGCTGGCAACTTTCTGGTTGTATACAGACAATGAAGAAGGTTTTGTTTGGCCACCCAAGCGTTGGAAGCAAATGGCCTGGATTTTTGGTACTGTGTTGCTGGCTTTTGCGTTGGCATTTTTATTTACAAACCCATTTGCGATGATAAACTTTGATCAATTTTGGAGTGATATATCATTCGAAAGTAAGCATCTCTCTATTGGGCATGTGTTTCGTTCTGGCGACACAAGTGTTGGGTGGATATTAGATTTTGGGCGCCTACTGGGTACTGGACACTTTGTTGTTTTTCTTTGCGCACTTGTTGGTATGGTCTATTGGCGAAGTGCAAAACGGTATCATACAATTCTGATATTTTGGATTGTTCTGTTGCTTGGTTATCTGGTCTTGTTTGTGAACTTACGCGGGGGGCGTTATATGCTCCCAATATTACCGGCGGCAGTGCTTATCGTGTCATTGGGCTATCAAACTATTTTTGATCAGATACAAAAGAAATGGTCGGGGGCTTTGGGTGTTGTATTGATGTTGCTGTTGATTTTTTCTTTTCAGCAGGCACAAGACAACTGGGCGTTTGTTTTACAGCGTGTGACGCGTGCAGCGCATCAATCTGAAATTGTCGCTGGAAAATGGTTGGCAGAAAACTTCGATTCAGACACCTCTGTGTTATACCATTCTTATGGTTATGTACCTATCAAATTTGAACAGGTATTCCGATCACCGAATATGGACTATCTACTGGTGAACCATTTACAACCAGACATCTTGGTTGTCAGAGATGCGAGCACCCGTGAATATGAAGACCCACAAAATTCAACACGAGCAGTTGATGGGCCACAGGCCTTTTGGGCGCGCCATTATTTTTATCTTTATCTCAAGAAAAACATGTTGGAAGATTATCGTGAAGTGAAAAAAATCGGTGGTATTCGAGTTTATGAAAGAGCGCAGCAAAAGAAACTGACGGAAAAGAACCTCTCTTGGTTGGATCGAAAAGCTTTGTTATTACAGAAAAAATATAGAGGCATTCCTGAAGCGAAAGTGAAATTGGCTGTGTTGCATTTGGCCCAAGGAAATGAACAGTTGGCCAAAGACGCTTTGTCTCAAGCCTGTGCTTCAAGGGAGGGTGTGGGGTCTGTTTTAGAACAAACTGGTTTGTTTTTAGGGCAAGGAAGAATGGACCAGGCGCAAAGGCTCCTAAACACATTCTTTATTGTAATTGAATATTTCTCTCCCAAGCAAAAAGCGGCTATGTATGTCTATGTTGGTCGTTTATTTCTTGAAGCAGGTGTTTATGTAAATGCAACCCAATTTTTTCAAAATGCGCTTAGACTCGAACCTGATTCTAAAGAGGGTCATTTTGATTTGGGGTTGGTTGATGTTGTTTTGGGAAAACTTGATGGGGCTCGTAAAAAATATGGGTATGCTGTTAAACAATTTGGTCAAGACAAGCAGGCAGCAGATATGTTGCTTCAATTAGTCGAGAATAATTTTCAGGCCGATGTTGCTCGAGCAGTACTAGCCGAATTTTTCTAGAGAACGGTGTTATGGTGCGTATCATTTTGGGTTTATTTGTAATTGTATATTTGGGTTTTACGCTGCCATTGTTGTCAGTGGGAGCAGACGACATCCGCATGGCAAATGTCTTCTCTATTGATGAATCGGATATTGCCACTGAAGTGTGGAATCTGTATATGGTGGGTTGGGAACGAAGGCCTTCTTTTAAGTATGGCGGTTTTTTTTATTATGTGCCAGTGTTGATGCTACATACCTGGTCTGTTGT
>JABIFK010000541.1 GCA_018650745.1 Candidatus Latescibacterota bacterium
GGAAATTCATCCACCGTAATGCGCTCGTTTTCACGAGTAAGCGTCTGTGGTTTCCAATAATTTGCCGCCCCCGTAATGATGCCAAAAAAACGGTCAAATCCACGCTGTCGAGGCCAACTGTGTTTGGGGCCATCATCTTCGGTGTGCCGTGTGATGTGCCACTTGCCACTCATATATGTCGAATATCCCGCAGTCTTCAAAGCTTCGGCAATCGTCACACTCTGAAAATTCAAATCGCCCCGATACCCTTCATACCCCCGATCATTCATCATATGCCCCACACTGGCTTGGTGAGGATGTAAGCCCGTCAAAATCGACGCACGCGTCGGGCAACAACGTGCGGTATTGTAAAATTGCGTAAACCGCAATCCATTGGAAGCCAACCGATCTAAGTTGGGCGTTTGCACTTCGCCACCGTAACACCCAATATCAGAAAATCCCATATCATCATTCAGAATCAACAGAATATTGGGACGACTCTTTGAATAATCAGACATATACATACCCTTTGAAAAAAATTCAAATTTTGCCCGTGCGCAGACCAGCACATCGTGCATCTGTTAAAAAATATGCAGACCCCAAACGCATGTTGCAGCGCAAATACCAACCGGCAAATACAAAACAATTATCATCCGCAGCACACGTGGTGGATGATTCTAACTCTTGCCTGGAGGCCGCGCACTTTTCCACCCCGCCAACATCTGCTTCGCCAGCTCAGGCACCACCGATGCATACGCCGCATCACCAGCCACATTGAGATTCTCTGCCGGATCTTTAATATGATCATACAGTTCCCGCGCCAAAATATCTCGCTTATCATCTCGCGTAACCCATTCCGTATACCGATATTGATCCGTCCTCATCGAATATCCCATCCGATTTCGCCCACGCGGATATTGACTAAACGCCGCCGTTTTCCACGGTTGTTTGGGATTGCGCATCAACGGCACAAAACTATCCCCTTCAACGTGTGCGGGCACATCTAATCCACTCATACCACACAACGACGGAAAGATGTCCACAAACTCAACCAAGGCATCAGTCACATGTCCCTTTGGCAAATCGGGATCGCTGCAAATCAACGGCGAATTCGTATCCAATTCTACATTCGAGTGTTTACACCACGAACCATGTTCTCCCAACTTCCAACCATGATCTCCCCACAACACAACAGACGTATTCTCCCGCAGGCCCAAAGCATCCAACGTACCTAACAACTGCCCCACCAACGCATCGACATAACTCACACACGCATAATACCCGTGAATCATACGAATGGCTTGTTCGTCACTCACGGGCCCTTTGCCAGGAATGCCGTGGTATTTGCGCAACTCACCAAAGCTGGCCAGCGCATAGTCCGGTGAGCCCTTTGCAGGATATGGATTATCTGGCAATTCGATCTTACTCGCATCATACAAGTCCCAATACTTCTTGGGCGCACAAAATGGCAGGTGCGGTTTGCTAAATCCAACTGCCAAGAAAAATGCCTCGTCCTTTTTCTCGCGCATCGTCCGAATGGCCAATTCCGTCGTCGCACCATCTTTGTAGGCATGATCTGGAACATCCATCACTTCCGTTGGTGGTCCATTGGTCCAACGATGCGTTTTGTCTGCTTTGTTCTTTTTGCGATTCTCACTGCGAATATTTTGATTGGCTTCCGACAAATAGTTGTTAATCCTCGGCACCTTGTGTGGCACACTCCACGAATACGTATCATTACGATTGCCATGCCCCGTATGATAAATCTTTCCCATCCCCTGGCTGTGCCATCCCTTATTCATAAAATGCTGCGGAATCGTTACCACATCGGGCACATTGTCCCGAAAGTGCGTTGGCAACGACCACACCCGACTCGTATCGGGCCGCAACCCCGTCATCAAACTCGCCCGCGAGGGGTTGCAAACGGCCAACTGACAGTAAGCCCGATTAAACAACGTTCCGCGTGAAGCCAGTCGGTCAATATTGGGGCTGTGGATGTGAGATGCCCCATAACAATTCAATTCGGGCCGCAAATCATCAACCGAAATAAACAATACATTGCGCTTATTGGCTGCACGTGCAGACCCAGACAACAAATGCGGCATCAACGCGGCAGCAGCGGTAGCCTTGGCCGTTACATTAAAAAAATGACGTCTTTTCATAAGTAAATCCTTTCAAATAGACGAATCCCATAAAAACGCTACAAACGTTGATTCGCTGATTCGCTGTTTCCCTGATTCGCTGTTTCGCTGATTCGCTGTTTCCCTGATTCGTTGTTTCGCTGTTTCGTTGTTTCGCTGTTTCGCTGTTTCGTTGATTCGTTGATTCGCTGATTCGTTGATTCGTTGATTCGCTGTTTCCCTGTTTCCCTGTTTCGCCCAATCTCAAGAACTCCGAACTGAAAAACATGATAGGAAAATATCTATCAGATCACAACAGTTGCTTAACAAGGGCAAACAAAAAGCGTCAATGCAAATTGCATTGACGCCGGTCAACATAAACGGGGTCAAAACATCACCTAGCCTGAGCACGGTTTCTAAGCGCATTCATAAGTGCCACATAATCAAATTTCTCATTTCGTGTGTCAGATACCTTACCCGAAAACTTAGCTGCCGCTTGTGTTCTCGCATACGTTAACGAAAGCGTATCTTCACTGCGCCACGCACCCGGTCGAATGGGTAAAGTGATTACCACTTGTGTGTCACTCTGCCACGTCACAGAAAGATCACCGATAATCAGTGTTTGTTCGAATGACACAACACTGGTTTTCTGATCGGCTGCAGGTGTCAGCCGCAATGTATTTCCAGAAAATGTATGTGTGCCTGTCACTGTTTCGGACCAAATAAAGTTGTTCAGTTCGACCTTAAAACTGAGCGTATAAGCCCCATTGGCACGCATATCCAATTGTCCCGTTGCATCGGGCGATCCCATCTCAAAAAGACTCACACCTGAATCAATCGCCAATTTCGACAACGAGAAGGACCGATCTTGAACCGATGGCGTTGTCGGCTGTGGTGTCGGACCTGGCCCAGGTGATGGCTGTGGCGTTGGGCCAGATCCCGTTGGAGAGCCACTGCCCCCACAGGCAAATAAAAACAAACAACAAATCAGACAGTATATTTTTTTCATTATTCCTCTCAGGAGTTTCGTTTGGCACATGCGTCCAATACGTACACCAACGTTTCAGCATCCAAACGGTCTTGGGCAATTTCAAAAAATGTGCGCGCTTCAAAACGAATGTGTTGTTCGAGCAACAGACCAAATTGTTGCAGGTGGTCATCTGATAAATCTCGTAATTCGGCACTGCGTTTCATACAGCCTCCTGTAAGATAGAACGTTTTCGTCTTTTCCACCACAATACTCCAACCCCCAACAAAATCAAACCATCCACACCCAGAAAAAAACGACGCAAAGGAGACAAGTGAGGTCTCAGTTCAATTTCATGAACACCTGCGTCTAACTTGAGAGCAATAAAATCATCAGCCGTATTAAGAGGTGCAATGCGCTCACCATTCACATACACCCCCAAATACGGATACTGTGCATAGGCCAAGCGAGCAAAACAAGGCGCTGTTACGCGCACATTCATCAATACGCGCTGGTTCCAAACCCGATGCGAAATCACCTCCACTTGCGGTGTGGTGCCCAAATCCTCTGCGCGCTCACCCTCGTCCAACAGAATGTTTTGGCCGATATGCGAACGCACATTTACTTGCATATTGAGAACCATACGCTCAAAACGTACCACCCGGTCTTCATCCACGCCCTCTTGAAAAACACGTGCTGCAGGTGCGATCACAATAGGGCTGTGATAGGGCCACGCCACACGAATAAGCTCACCGGTATTTGAATCGACCACATAGGTCAAATACGTATTCAACAAATACAACCCCGAGAGCATACGTTCAACTTCTTGGGTGACCTGTAAATCACCCGACACAGTTTGACTTGCAAAAATGCGGTTCATCATCTCTTGCACAGGTGCACCCACCTTGCTCACCGCAGGCAACCCTTCTCGATACCCCGTCAAATAAGACGGCACACCCATATTTGCAGTAAACCACGCAATGCCCAACAGATCAAATATATTGTCCATCGGATAAGACAATCGAAAATTTGGAATTTTGTCCCCAGAAAGATCACCTTTGTCGGCTTCTAATTCTCCATAAAATCTGGGCCCGAGATTTAAAAACGTCTTGTTCTCTTGGGCAAATGGGTGCTGGAAAGTCGTCACCCCCAAATCAACCAATACAACCAGCAAAATGCCCGTCATAATGCGCATCGATTGCGCACGTTTTAGGCGCATCAGTACCTGCGTACCAATACCCGCCATCACCGCCCCAAAAAACGCCACAAACAACAAATAGCGTCCCGCATTAAATGCCTGAATCAACTCAAATGAGCGAATGCCCGGCCAGCGGTATCCCAAAACCAAAATCAAAGAAACAATCCAACAAGCAGCACCCGCACAAACAACACGTCGCATATCTTTGCGCCATAACCCAACACCCAAACCAAGCAATGATAAAAGAACAAGCGACACCCCCAAATACCCCCCATACCAATGCTCATGACCTTCAAATGCAAACAACTGAATTCTGTAATTTGACCAAACAAGCAAATGCTCCCAAGTTGGATCTGGTACATTGGCATGTGAAATCTCTTCCAACTCCACATTGGCACGTTCAACCCACATTGGAATGGTTAAATAAGCCCCAAACACGATGCCCAAACCCCACAAAGCCATTCCATAGATTGCCAACACTTGTTTTTTCAATCGCGTATGCCCACACAACACCCGAATAGCCGCATAAAACCCCAACGCAGCAGCGGCCCAAAATCCATAACCAGGATGCACAAAAGCCAGCATTCCCAACGTTATCCCACCCCACACAATCCCATCCAACTTCCGCAAACGTACGCGTTCAAACGCATAAAATGGCCAAGGCAAAAGCGCATAAAACAAAGACAAAGGAAAACGCCCCATAAACAACACCTGCTGTGTATGCCACAAACACAACACATAAGCCAATCCCGCAACAAACGCCGCACGACGCGATCCCAACAAGCGCCTCACAAACAAATACATGCCCAACCCCGACACCACATGTGCACCGGCCAACACCCCCTTCATCGTCACATCCAAATCACCAATCAATTGATCAAACACGCCCACCACATAAAAATACAAAAACCCATAAAACTGAAGATATGGAGATCCCGTACCCAAAAAATTGGTCCAAATTGGAATCTCACCATTGGAAAACGAATGGGATGCCAACCACGCATAACAAATGTGTGACGACCCATCTCCAGCCCAGTTCAAAACCCCCGTGGCAAAATAATAACGCACACAAACCAAACTCAACAACAACAGTGCAACAATAGTGCGCCGTTCAAAAACAAAGACCCAACGCATCATCTGTGTCAACCGCCCCTTCCAGACTTCCAACACCACACCCAAAACAAAAAGGGATGCAATTGTACCAAACACAATCACATCCCACACATTCAATGCCACTTGAGACTGAATATATTCCAAAATCTCATCTGAGATCACATACCGCACTGCGGGTTTCAAAACGCTAAATTTAACCAACGTGGTGTATTGGAAATAGAGCAGCAACGCAACAAAGACACCCAGCAACGCGCCAATATCCACCGGAAAACCAATCGACCGCCCCTGTTCCACCACAGGCATCTCATCAACGTCTTCCATCACACAGAGACTCCCAATAGTTTTTCAAACAATCCATAAGCCTGCGCACGCACGTCTTGGGGAAAATCATGATCACAATTGGGATGCTCAACCGTCAACAAAGTATCAACACCATACAGCGTATAAACACGCTTGGCGGCTTGTGCAATCACATCCACACTCTGCCACTTAAAGTTGCTGTCGTCATACGGTGCTGCAATCAAACACGGGCGTGGCGCAAGTGCCGCAACCAAATCATGAAAATCGAAGGGAATATCTTGCTGCCGATTGACATAATCCTTCAACTTGGGCATATACCGGTCTGATGTCCAACCCGTCAAGTCGCCGTCTTTATAATCGACATAAGAATCCAATCCACAGCTCGACACCACAACACCAATACGCGATTCAAACACTGCCGTATAGATCGAATTGTGCCCGCCCAGAGAATGGCCAATAGATCCCACCTTGCCAGGTGCAACAAATGGCAAGGTTTCCAACACATCCAAGACCCGCATGTTGTCCCAAATCGCCTTCATAGAACCACTCTCATAACCCAATGCACGCCAGTCGGGCTGATAATTGGCCAACAAAGGATAGGATGGTGCAAGGGTCACAAAGCCACGTTCGGCCAATTCAGACGCATAGGCTCGATTGGGCTTGTCGCTCAATCCCACAACCGTCTTAAAACCATCTTGGGCATGAGTCGGATGTGGGCACAACACAGCAGGACAAGAAATGCCATCCTTCAACGCTTTCTTGGGAATCAGTAAATAAGCTGGCGTTCGACTATCCGGTTCCGACTGATACGAAATCAAACGCCGTACATAGGTATCACAATCCACTTCTTCACCAATGACCACATCTAAATCACAGCGTTTTTCATCACCCGGTAAGGGTCCCATAATCGATTGCACACGATCTAAAATATCGGCACGTTTCTTTTCCCACCCGTCAATCGACGTAACGGGAATATCATTTCCATTAGGATCAATCAATTGATTCACAATATCACCTTTCAATATGGGGTGCACTCACATAAGCACCCCGATTATCGCCAACGGCCAAATAACACACGGTGCATCCATCAGGCACAACTGCTGAAATTTCGCCAGCAGACAAAACCGCCTCCATAGCATACCACTTACGATCTTGCCATTTATCATTTTCACACGTATAAATCAGCTCGCCCTTTGTAACAGGTGTATGGCTTTCAAATGTTGCAGAAACGCGTGTACCCGCCAAAGCCATTTTGCCAATAACAGGCAATGGAATACCATTTTTACAATGTTGATCGGCAAACAAAGCAATATCGGGTTCTGACCAACCGGGCTGGTGACCATGTGCCATCTCAAGACGAATACTTAATGAGACATCTCCTTGAGGTAATCGATAACTCTTTTGCAAACTGTCCATCGGATAGGCAAAGTCATTCGTACCTGTTACAAAACACATCGGCATTTTGGCCTCTGGTAGATACACCGAGGGATCACAATAGTCATGCCACCAAGCACGGCGTTCGGGTGTCATCTTATCAAACGTTGTCAACCAATCATCCGCGCTGTTGTCTTGCAAAAAACCACAACCATACACAGGAACAGCACACGCAAAACGCGTATCCACACCCGCAACCAAGCTTGTCACATACCCTCCCCAACTGATCCCCGTCACACCAACCGCATCACTCACCTCAGACAAGTTCCGCAAAATCGAATGCCCTCGAATCACCGATGCAACGGCGTGATACGTCCACATATTTTCCCAATCTAAATCCACGCCAAACTTAGCCGGATGATCCTGCTCGGGCCCGCCATTGTGCAAGCGCTCACCAGCCACACCACGGCCACTCAAATCCATTGCAATCGCCGCATACCCTCGATCTACCCACATTTCAACCCATTCAGCAAACGCCCGTCCGCCCCCACCGTGTACACACACCATTCCAGGCACCGGCGTGTCACGCTTGGGAATCCCCAAATAAGCAAACACCTCTGTTGCCTGACCTTGAAAAGATTCACCCGCATAACAAATCTGCTGCACATCACCTTCGGCACCAATCACACGATAAGAACCATCAGCAAACAGCTGCTCTCTATTCCAATAGGTCATTCAATATCCTTTATCAATTCCAAACACAACCGCAGAATGACAGGGTTCCCATGCTTCGCATTTTTCGCACACCATTAAAGAACGTGCAGACTACCCGTCGACTGACGCTTACAATGTCCAACACCAACCTTTAAGCGCTTCTCCGGTGCGCAAAACATGGAGTATGATAAGCCCGCAAATAAAAAAGAACAAGCCGAAGCTTGCTCTCTCTTTTACCTTTTACCTCTTTACTTTTTACTTTTATTTCACCGCCACATCAAAAGCCGCAGCAATCAACGCCTTCGTATAATCTGTCTGCGGGTTCTCGAACACATTCTGCGTCATCCCTTGCTCAACCACAACCCCATCTTTCATCACAATCAACTCATTGGCCAACGCACGCACCACACGCAAATCGTGGCTGATAAACAGATAGGCCAATTTATAATCGCGCTGTAAACGACGCAGCAAATCAATGATCTGTGATTGTACGGTCATATCCAGCGCACTGGTCGGTTCGTCTAACACCACAAATTTGGGCTGCAAGATCATCGCACGCGCGATGGCAATCCGTTGGCGTTGTCCGCCCGAAAACTCGTGCGGAAACCGATCCATCATGGCCGGGTCCAAATCGACCTCGGCCATCATATCGGCCACCATCTGGCGGCGTTCATGATACGTCTCACCCATTTGATGAACCAAAAGACCTTCTTCAATAATATGAAACACCGACAACCGTGGGCTCAGCGAACCAAAGGGGTCTTGAAACACAATCTGCATTTCACGTCGCAAAGGACGTACCTCATTGCTCTTTAGATCGTGGATCGCTTGCCCATTAAAATGGATGGGCCCATTGCTGCCAATCAAGCGCAAAATCGCCATGCCCAACGTCGTCTTGCCGGAACCCGATTCCCCCACCACGCCCAAAGTATATCCCTCACGCACATTCAGCGAAATACCATCCACAGCTTTCACATGCCCAACCGTCTTACGCAAAAAACCGCGCAGAATGGGGAACCACACCTTCAAATTATCAACCGTCACAACAGGCGCAGCACCTTCATCTAAGGCAGGTGCTTGTCCTTTAGGTTCTGCATTGAGCAATTTCTCTGTATATGCATGTTGCGGATCGGAAAAGAGCGTCTCCGTATCGCCTTCCTCTACAACCAACCCTTCAGTCATCACATACACCCGATCAGACACATGGCGCACGATGGTCAAATCGTGTGTGATCAACAAAACCGCCATCTGAAATTCAGCTTGTAAGTCTTGCAACAGCTTCAAAATCTCGGCCTGTATCGTCACATCCAATGCCGTTGTGGGTTCATCGGCAATCAACAAATCGGGTTCATTGGCCAACGCCATTGCAATCATCACCCGCTGACGCTGTCCCCCCGACAATTGATGGGGGTAGGATTTTAACCGCGTTTCAGGATCGGGCAAATGTACTTTGTGCAACAAGTCCAACGCACGTGCACGGGCCTCTTCGCGCGAAACACGCTGGTGCAACATCACCACTTCGGCAATTTGCTTTTCAATGGTGTGTAGCGGATTAAGCGATGTCATGGGCTCTTGAAAAATCATTGAAATACGTGCGCCTCGAATTTTTCGCAAATCATCTTCTGAAGCACCCAACATTTCTTGCCCATCAAACAAAATGCTGCCGTGCGGATGCGAAGCCCGCGGATACGGCAGCAACTGTAAAATGGACAATGCCGAAACCGACTTGCCCGAACCCGATTCTCCCACCAACGCAACCGTTTCACCCTTTTCAATGTGAAACGACACACCCCGAACAGCTTCCACGGTGTGGTTCTCTATATGAAACTGTACGCTCAAATTCTCAACCTGAAGCAAACTCACGACTCACCACCTTCTGTTTGCGACAAGGTTTTGCGCACATCAAAGGCATCGCGAACAGCTTCGCCCACAAACACCAGCAAAGACATCAAAATAGCCAAAACAAAAAAGCCCGACAACCCCAACCAAGGCGCTTGTAAATTGCGTTTCCCTTGGTTCAAGAGTTCGCCCAATGAGGGTGAAGGGGGTGGCATACCAAATCCCAAAAAATCGAGAGACGTCAAAACAGTCACCGCCCCCACCAACACAAAAGGCAAAAATGTCAACGTTGCCACCATAGCATTGGGCAGCACGTGTCGCCACATAATGGTCACATCATTCACACCCAACGCCCGTGCCGCACGCACAAAATCAAAATTGCGAGCGCGCAAAAATTCGGCACGCACCACACCCACCAAACGCATCCAACTGAAACACATCATAATCAGCAACAAAGACCAAAAGGTAGGATAAATCACACTGGAAAGGATAATGAGAATAAACAACGTGGGAAGCCCTGCCCAAATTTCGATAAACCGCTGAAAAATCAAATCAACCCAGCCACCAAAATACCCTTGTACTGCCCCTGCGGCAATACCCACAACCGAGCTAAACAATGTCAAAACCAACGCAAAAACCACCGACAATCGAAATCCATAAATCAAACGCGACACCACATCACGCGCCTGATCGTCAGTGCCCAACAAATTGTCCCAAGACGGTCTGGCAGGAGCGGGTTCCTTCGAATTATAATTCACCGTATCATACCGGTAAGGAACCAACGGCCAAACAATCCATCCATCTTTCTCAATCATCTCAATGACAAATGCGTCACGATACTCAGCTTCGGTCTCAAAATCACCACCAAAGGTTGTCTCTGGATACGCCTTCAAAATAGGAAAATATAACGACCCGTTATAGCTCATCAACAACGGTCGGTCATTGGCAATAAACTCGGCTGGCAAACTGAGACCAAACAATACCAAAAAAATCCACAAGCTCCAATAACCACGCCGATTGGCCTTAAAATTTTGCAAGCGCCTTCGCGTCAGTTTAGAGATGCTCATGCCCACAAAGCGATCTTCGGCTTCGGGCACCAACACGGACGCAAAACGCGGCTCTGTTTTTTCTGTATGAACGGCTTCAGACATAAGAAATTGAAAATTGAAAATTAAAAACACAAAGCAGCAGATGGCGTCTCTTTTTGCATTTTTAATTTTTAATTTCTTTAAACCTCTCTGCTTTCAAAATCGATGCGTGGATCAACCAACATATACGTAATATCACTGACCAACTGCATGACCAAACCCAACAACGTAAAAAAATAAAGCGTAGCCAACATCACCGGATAATCGCGATTCACCACCGACTCAAAACCCAACAACCCCAGCCCATCCAGTGAAAAAATCACCTCGACCAACAACGACCCTGTAAATAAAATATTTACAAAAGCACTGGGAAACCCTGCAATCACAATCAACATGGCATTGCGAAACACGTGCCCGTACAACACCCGTCGTTCTTCAAGCCCTTTAGACCGTGCCGTCAAAACATATTGTTTGTTAATCTCATCCAAAAACGAATTCTTTGTCAACAACGTCAACCCAGCAAAACCACCAATCACCATAGCCGTCACAGGCAGCACCAAATGCCAAAAATAATCCACCACCTGAGAAAACAAACCCATTTGTTCCCAATCTGGCGACGTTAATCCACGCAGTGGGAACCAGCTGAAATAACTTCCCCCAGAAAAAAGCACAATCAAAATAATCGCAAACATAAACCCAGGTACCGCATTGCCAATCACAATCACACCAGAGGTCCACACATCCAACTTAGACCCATCACGCACCGCTTTGGCAATGCCCAATGGAATGGAAATCATATACACCAACAAGGTGGTCCACAGCCCCAAAGAAATAGACACTGGCATTTTGGACAACACAATATCAAAAACTGTTTGATCGCGAAAAAAGCTCTCGCCAAAATCAAATCGGGCATAATCCCAAACCATTTTCAAGAAACGCTCGTGAGCCGGTTTATCAAATCCATAAGCCTTTTCCAACTCGGCAATCAATGCCGGGTCAAGCCCTTGTGCCCCCCGATACGTACTGCTATTGCCCCCACTCGAACTGCCACGCGTACTGCTGCTCGAAGATATTTCACCTCCACCACCGCCAATACGCCCAGTGGCACTGCCATCTGTGCCTTGCAAGGTAGCAATCATCTGTTCCACAGGCCCACCCGGCACAAACTGAATAATCACAAAATTAATCAGCATCACACCCAACAATGTGGGGAACATGAGTAAAATGCGGCGCAGAATATAAGCAAGCATAGGATCTTCTTCGAAAAGAATAGAAAAACAGAAATCTTGTGTGGTCTAATATATAAAACGATCAGCAATCCACGCCAAATTTTTCATTTGGGCAAATTGCTGATCGTCCTTTATACCTGACAACCAACTTAATTCCCAAGTGTGGCAGCCTTTGAAGCATCGACCCACCACATGGAGGGAAAGGTCGTAAACGGAGAAGGCATGTATCTCGGTGACACATCGGGTTTGCCAAACTTATTCCAATAAACCAATCTATGACTACGAATGTGCCAATGTGGTACCACATAATGCCCCCACAACAGCACACGATCCAGTGCTTGTGTGGTGGCCACCAAAGTTTTGCGATCAGATGAATTGATTAGCTTTATCACCAACTCATCCACTATTGGATCTTGAATGCCTACAAAATTACGAGATCCAGGCGTGGTGGCCGCTTCCGAGGTCCACATATTGCGTTGCTCATTACCAGGGCTCAAAGATTGCCCCCACACCACAACGGTGGCATCAAAATCAAATTCTTGCAGACGGTTTTGATATTGTGCTCTGTCAACTGTGCGAATCGTACTTTCAACACCCAAGCGCTCAAGGTTTTGCACATAAGGCCCAACAACACGTTCAAATGAAGGCGAACTCAGCAAAAACTCAATGCTCATCACATCACCCGTTTTTTCATTTGTTAACTTACCTTCTTGAATCACCCACCCAGCTTCTGTGAGCATATTTTTAGCCGTCCGTAAATTTTGACGTATATTGCCAGAGCCATCTGTTGCGGGTGGCGCAAACGTTTTGGTAAAAACTTCTTCTGGCACCCGACCACGATACGGGTCTAAAATTTCAAGCTCCAACCCAGAAGGCAACCCAGAAGATCCCAATTCTGTATTAGAATAATAACTGCTGGTGCGTTTATATTGGCCATAAAACAAATTGTTATTGGTCCACTCAAAATCAAATGCATAAGACAATGCTTCACGCACTCTGGGGTCGGCAAATTTTGTACGGCGTGTGTTAAATGCAAACCCTTGCATGCCCGTGCCATTTTCGTGATCCACCAACTCTTTAACCAGCTTACCCGCCTTAAAAGCAGGGTGCTCGTGATAAGCAGTGGCCCATTCCTTAGAAATATTTTCTACCCGAAAATCAAAAGCGCGCCCCTTTAAAGCCTCAATGGCCACACCCGAATCTTTGTAATATTCATATCGAATCACATCAGGATTATTAAACCCTTTATTTACCGCCAAATCTTGGCCCCAATAATCTTTCACACGTTCATACGTAATTGAACGCCCCGCATCCACTTTGGAAATTTTGTAAGCACCACTCCCCAAAGGCGGTTCCAATGTGGTGGCTGCAAAATCTTTGCCTTCCCAATAGTGCTTGGGCAAAATAGCCATCTGTCCCACAATCAAAGGCAACTCACGGTTGTCTGTGCCACCAAAAGTAAATTTCACCCGGTGCTCGGTTACCTTTTCGACCTGTTGCACATCTGCCAAATAATTTTTAAAAAAAGGATGCCCTTTTTCCTTAAGTATTTCAAATGTAAAAATCACATCTTCAGGTGTCACTGGCTCGCCATCGTGCCAACGCGCTTCAGGTCGCAACTGAAACTCGGCCCACGAACGATCGTCTGGTGTTTCAATAGACTCAGACAACAAACCATATTCCGAAAACGCTTCATCTTGCGCATGTTTCGTCAAAGAATCATAGAGCATGCCCAATCCCCAAGCAGAGACACCCTTGAGCACAAATGAGTTCAAATTGTCATATGTGCCCTGAGCCGCCATGCGCACCGTGCCCCCTTTGGGCGCATTGGGATTGGCATATTCGAAATGCTGAAAATCAGGGCCATATTTCACATCGCCAAACATCGAAATGGCATGGCTCCTGTGAGTAGGCTGATCGGCAAACGCCACCGACGCACACACCAAAACAAGTGCAAAACACAAACGCAAAGGCTTCATAAACAGTCTCCAACAAAATGGTGGGCCTATTTGTCACCAAACAGACATAAAAACGAAAGTCATAAATTAAGACACATCTCAAGCACCTACAGATTCAAGCAAAGATGCAGGGAATAATAGCGGAGCAAACAGGGATAGGTCAAGCATAAAATGAGATTTTGCGATATGTTAGACTTAAACGACTATCTATTTGAAAGGTTGCAAATGCATAAGTGGGTTGATAAATTTATACTTATTGACTATTTTGTTTTATGAAACTGCCACCGACAACAACCATTCCAATAAGGAAACTAACGCACTATTTGCTCGTGCCACGTGAGCACGATGACAAATCTAAGTTTCTGGCGCTGGCAGATTTCACTTTACAAAATCCAAACGCACTCTTAATCGCAATCCGTCGTCTTATTGCAACACAAGATGCGATTGAAGACTGCGCCAATGATTACGGTGTGTTTTTTCACGTAGATGGTGATTTAATGAGCCCAACAAATAAATTATTGTCCGTTCGCACCATTTGGATTCGTCGTAAAATAGACGGTCTATTTCACTTTGTGACACTCATACCGCTTAGGTAGCCATTTATGAAGCCCGAACTTTATCAACGTGTCGCCTTAACGCAAGACCTAACAGAACACCAATTAAAACAAGGTGACCTTGCGACATTAGTAGAATATGTGCCACACCCAAAAGGCGGAGAAGAAGGATGTATTTTGGAAATATTCAATGCGCTAGGTGAATCAATCGCAGTTGTCACGGTTCCGATTTCAGCCATCGAACCGTTGCGTGCAGATGAAATCATGTCCGTGCGTCAATTAGAAAAAGCATCCTAACTTAGTTTATGCTTCAAAATACAAGACCCTTGCAAATTTCTGCGAGGGTCTTTTCTATTCTAAACAACTGTGGAGAAGACATTCATGCAATTCCCCCCACCCGAATGGTACAACCAACTGCCATCCACCAACACAACCCTCTTAGAACGTCTCTCCTCTGCTGAACCCATCCCAACAGGGTTTGTCATTGCAGCCCGTTCTCAAACTGCAGGTCGCGGGCGATATGACCGCCGCTGGCTCGCAGAAGCAGGCCAAAACCTCACCTTCTCTTTTTTGTACACCACAAAAGCCAGCGGCACCCAACTGGCCTCCCTACCAATGGCCATTGCCCTTGGCATCTCCGACGCCCTAAAAACTTTCAATATCCATACTCAAGTCAAATGGCCCAACGACATTCTCATCGACAAAGCCAAACTCTGCGGCATGTTGCTCGAACGCAGCGATGCCCTGCATCCAAACGGTACCCCCGTGGTTGTGGGCATTGGTCTCAACGTCAATATGACTGGCCAAACCGCCGCCCATATCGACCGCCCTGCCACCTCAATGCACATTGAAACCGGCCAAGAATATGATGTCACCAACGTCCTCACCCAAATTCTCAACGCGCTCCCACCCTGGTTAGACAAATGGGAACACGCTGGGTTTGCGGTCATCCAAAAAGACTGGACAAATCGCTGTGCCTACATCGGCGAACAAATCCGCGTGGGCGAAGGCGAGAACATTCAAACCGGTATTCTCGAAGGCTTTGGTCAAAACGGCCAACTTCTTCTCAAATCAGCTTCAGGTCAGATTGCAGAAATATGGGCGGGAGATGTGGCGGCGATATAGGAGCATGACGGACATGAAGATACCTCTCCCAAAACCAACGACCAAATCAAAATAAAAGGAGACCCGATTATATCAGGTCTCCTTTTGAGCCAAAATATCCGCTGCGTCAAAAAACAACATGCCACCATTGGTCATCTCTAAAAGTCCCCGTTTGACATCGCCATTAGGGCCACCGTTTTCAATACCAAAAGCCTCAGCATCATTGCTAGCCACATCCCCTTCACAAAAACATTCTTCATCTGATACAAATCACCATTAAATATTGTTTTACAATTCTTTACTCAAAACCTCTTCAATTCTAAAATCGCTTCCTGCGGGTTTAATTCGCTCCGATCTACAGCATCCAAAACCTCTTGCTGATTCATCTGTTGCCCCTCTGAAGGGTATCCCAGTGCTTGCACCACTTCATCCAGTTGCTTGCGCACCCGTTTCACCATTCCCCCATATAAAAATGAAAACTTAACTTCAAAATGGCCGTACATTGTAACATCGAAACGCCATTTCCACACTTCAACATGGAACTCACATGACACACAGACACCCGACCCCCGTTATATCAGCCGACAAACCCTGGGAATTGGACAACATGCTCATCTCAATTACCGTCCTGCCCGATCCGACTGCAGATCGTTTACGCCTGTATTATTTTGTCCGAACCAAAGACAATCCCACGCAAAATCTACTTTGCGTTGCTTATTCCTCTGACGGATATCACTGGACCAAACCCGACCTAGGAGATGGCACCAACATTGTCATGCGCGCGTCTGGTAACGAAACCGGTTGGGGCCAATTTATGCCCACCCGCATCCTCTTTGACCCCAACGATCCCGACACCTCGCAGCATTGGAAAATGATCTACTGGGACCGGCCCAATCCAAACGCGCCCTCCGGCATTTGCTTGGCCACGAGCCCCGATGGATTCACCTGGACCACCTTACCCAATCAGCCCGTCATGTGCAACGCCAACGACGCGATGTCTATGATCAATGTGCCCCACACAATCGAAAACCCCATTCGCGGCGGGCGTTATCTCATTTACCAACAAACCTGGACGTACAACCCACACTTGCCCACCGAGCGCGACAATCTCAAAGGCATTCACCGACACATTTCCTTGTGGTCCAGCCCCACTTTTGCATCGCACATTGCCGACGGTGGCTGGATCGGGCCGATCACCATTCTTGAACCCGATGTTCATGATCCACCCGACATACAGTTCTATTGGCTAACGCCATTTCTGACCCCCAAAGGTTTTGGTGGTTTGCTCAACTGTCATCACACCAACGACCAAACAATGGATGTACAACTGGTCACCAGCACCGATGGTTGGTCTTGGGAACGCGCCAACAATCGCGAACCCATCATTCCTTTAACTGGCCCCGGCCACTTCGACTGTGGACTCATCGTTGCAGCTTCCCCCCCAGTCTTGTGGCAAAATAAGGCGCTGGTTTATTACAATGGCCGCGCCACTGTACACGATCAGCAGTTGCGCTACCCAGACCACCCGGCCCCAAATCCGCTCAACGGCATTGGCCTTGCCGAATTTGACACAGCAACGCTCTTAACATAAAAAAAGACCGCCCCAATCAGAGGGCGGTCTTTTTCTGATATCCTACATTGAACTTAATGATCCGCAGTTTTTAGGGTATAAAGGTGCAATTCACTCGGTGGCGGTGCTTCGTCTCTGGGCCGATCTCTATTTGGCCCCAATGTCTCCCACCGCAACAAATATTTCTCATTCGGTTTATTACCTTTTCCACGCGCCCACATCGTTCTCACATTCATGCCTTCATACTCAGATGTCACCTGTTCCAATTCATCTGGAATTTGATTTTGAGGGGGTGGATAGGTACCCACAACCTGCAACGTTTCAGGGTCCAATTTCCAAATGCCACTGCCATTCACCTTGTGCCAATAGCTTTGGCTCAAACCACCGTCCGATTCAACACGCATCCCACCCAATCGAATCTCAGCGCCAACCGACCCGCCACCGCTAAATTCCCAGCGATAGTCCCAATCGCTCACCTTATAAACCTTCCAAGCGTTGTCTTCCAAACGGGCGCAATATGCTTGTGTATAACCCGCTTCATCGTGTTTGTGATAACTGATTACAGGGCGGTCTTGATCATCAAACCCCAAGGACTGCGTCATATTAATTATGCCCCCCCCTGGTGGCACCGGATCAACAACAGCATTGCTCTTAATCGTAATTGGCAAGGTCAACGCACGTCCTTCACCCGTTTCCCAATGCACCAAATCTTTGCTACGTGCATAAGACAAATCATGATTCGTCGCACAATCGGGCGTATCGCGCCACATCCACACCATATGAAACCAGCCATCCGGTCCCTTTTCAGGCATGCGCGCATACGCGTTCATCAAATCCATACCGTCCAAAATTGGCTCACTCACCAACCGATGCCACGTTTTGTTTTGCACATCATACGCGTTGTAATAGTCCACTCCATTCCCACTGCTGCCATCGCGATACCTAAAAATAAGCTCGTTATTGGCACCCCGCATAAACACCGGATATGTGCAGCGATCTTCTTCTGAACCCACCATATGATTCACACGCTCAAAACTTGTCACATCCAAAGGCCGCGCAGTACGAAAATAAATAAGCGGGTCCACGTGCATATTGCCACACAAATGAATATAACCCGCATCATCAATCGCCATCACCAACGAATTGTGACTGTCCCACGCAATCTCAGAAGACAAACGTCCACGCTTCTCCAACCACACACCTTCTGGCTGTGCAAAGGTCCACGCATCGTCGTCCAACGCGCGCATCCCAACCGTAATCTTTCGGTCCGCATCATAAAACGCGATAAATTGCTTGTCCTCATGCGTCAGCAAATCAAATCTTACCGGATGCCCAGCCCAAACTATGCCCAATAAAACCGCTCCTAAGATCTCCATCAACAACCCCTTTCAATGACCTTCTTTTTTTTCATGTCTTGACGACCTCAATAATGGATTGTATTATGAGGCGTTCACAATAAAAGTCAACTTATTTCTTGGAGCCTAAAATGATTTTTGAATTGCGTACCTATCGCATTCCCGAAGGCAAAATGCCCAACATTCTCAACCGTTTCGAAACCATCACCTTCGACCTCTTCAAACGCCACAACATGGAAGTCACTGGGTTCTGGGAAAAGAGTGATGTCAATGAAATCGTTTATATTTGCAAATTCGACAGTATCGACGCCATGAACAGTGCTTGGGACGCTTTTCGTGCCGACCCCGACTGGGTCGCTGCCAGAGCCCAAACAGAAGCAGATGGTCCCATTGTTTCCGAAGTCATTTCCGAAGTCATGACCGCCACATCTTTTTCGGCAATACAATAACCAAGGCCAGCATCATGAGTGATCATTACAATGTTCTGCTTCTCATCTCCGATCAACACAGCAAGTATCACATCGGTGCTTATGGTGACCCGTTGGTGCGCACCCCAAACCTCGACCAGTTGGCAGAACAAGGCATGCGGTTTAACAACGCCTATTGCGCATCCCCTGTTTGTGTGCCCAGTCGTATGTCCTTCATGTCTTGCCGGACGCCTTCCAAAAATCGCGTTTGGTATAACAACCACTTGCTCCACTCCGGCATTCCCACGTGGGCACACGCGATGGGCTTGGCGGGGTACGAAACCAACCTCATTGGTCGTATGCACTTTAATGGCCACGATCAACGGCACGGTTTTGAAAACCGTCCATTAGGCGAATACGGCGCGACACACCCAGGTGCCCCCCGACAAGGTGAACCCATATTTAAAAACATCACAGCTGCCACAACAGGCCAAAGTAGAATCGCCGTTGAGAAAGCGGGCAGAGGGTATGGGTCCTATCATGTCTTTGACGAAATGGTGGCCGAAAAAACCAGTGATTTTTTGCGCGAAAAAGCCAAAAATTCAGGCGACAGACCCTTTGCAACTGTAGCCGGTTTTCTGTTGCCACATTGCCCATTTTTAGCACACAAAGAGCTTTTTGATTATTACTACGACCGCGTAGACATCCCACAGCATACACCCAACGAACCTGCGGCCATTCGCAAATTCAAACAACTGCGGGGTTTGTACCCGCCCCTAGATGACGAACGCATTCGTGTCGCACGCGCAGCATACTTTGGTATGTGCGAATATCTCGACCAGCAAATCGGCCACATCTTGCAAACCCTACGCGAAACGGGCCAAGATCAAAACACACTGGTCATCTACTGCTCAGATCACGGCGAAATGGCAGGCGAACATGGGTGCTGGTGGAAAAGCAGCTATTACGAAGGATCGGTAAGCGTTCCTATTATCGCAAGCCTGCCCAACGTCATTCCCCAAAACACACAAAGCGACCTCATTTGTAATCTGATGGACTTAGGCCCAACACTTATCGACATGGCCGGTGGCAATCCCTTACCCAATGCCGATGGCCATTCACTTTGGCCCACGCTCCAAAACCAAGACAACAACACCCACCCAAACGAGACTTTCAGTGAACATATGGGACAAAACGAAGGCATCCCATCTCGCATGATTCGTACGGGCCCTTGGAAATGCTATAAATACCATGACAACACACCACCCGTACTTTACAACCTCGCAGACGATCCACAAGAATTGCATGACTTAGGTACAGATACACACCACCAAGAAACGTGCAATCACCTCGTCAATCGCCTCAGCGAAGGATGGAACCCCAGCGCCATTTTATCCGAGAGTGCTCAAATCAACCAAGATATGAACCTCATTACCCAGTGGGGGCGCACCATAGAACCCTCCTTGCCCGATGCTGTTCCCGTGCCCCAAAATGCTGAAGATATAGAACTGTTATAAGAGCAAACAATGGCAAATACACAACACCATATCCCATCCACCAACGCGCGCGACTATATGCTCATCGGCATGGTCGCAGGTCTTTTATTTCCTATCTTGGCCACCTGCATAGACCTTTACATGCAAAATATCGCATTTTCACTGCATCATATGCTCAGGGTGCAAAACGAACAGCCCTTGCATTGGATCATTGACACCGCCCCATTTATTGTGGGCTTTATAGCCCGGCTCGCCGGCCTGCGCCAAGATCAAGTCGAACGCCTGAATCATCTTCTCGAACAAGAAGTAGACCTACAAACACAAGAAATCACTTTTACCAATGAAGAACTTGAAGAAAAAAATCGGCTCTTAACCGCCTACTACCACATCAGCCAAGCCATGATGGCTTCTTTAGATCGGAAAAAAATCTTAGATGCGCTGGTCGTCGAAGTTCTGCAAGCCAGTATTTTTCGTAGCCTCATGGTCGCCCTTGTCGATCACACTGCCCAAAGGGTCGAAATTGCCCAATCAGTCAATCTAAAAGACATCGATAAAAATGGACACATCAAATACAAGTCGGATGTTGTCGGCATCTCTTATCCGCTCGATGACGACAACATCACAGCCGTCGTTGCTCGTACGGGTGAAATGCAAGTCATTGAAGAATGGGATAATCGCTTCGACGCCGCTATTGACTCCCCCGACAAGAATAGTGGAAAAGTTTCTTATTTTATTCCCGTCATGCACAACGAACGCACCATTGCCGTATTGGCAACAGGCAGTGTTTTTGCAGACAAAGAAGCCACTTTGCAAAGTATTGACAAACTCGGCCCATTGCTCGACCAAATTGTCATTGCCCTTGAAAACGCACGCCTCTACAAAGACATGCTCCAAGCCATGCAAACCGCGCAAGCTGCCAATCAAGCCAAGAGTGAATTTTTGGCCAACGTCAGTCACGAGATCCGCACGCCAATGAACGGTATTATTGGCATGACTGAATTGGTTTTAGACACGCCGTTAGAGGGCAGTCAAAAAGAATATCTCAACATGGTCAAAGACTCATCCTGCACCTTGTTAACCCTCATCAATGATATTCTCGATTTTGCAAAAGTAGAAGCAGGCAAGTTCGAATTGGCACCCACCGATTTCTTACTCCAAGATCAACTGGTCAAAGTTGCCAAAATGATGACCGTGCGTGCAAGTCAAAAGCAGTTGTCCTTTTCTTATACCATCGACGATCACATCCCTGACCAGGTGTTTGGCGACCCTGATAGACTGCGTCAAATTTTAGTCAATCTTATTGGCAATGCCATCAAGTTCACTGAATCGGGTTCCGTACAATTCACTGCAACGCTCGAAAACGATGAAACCAATACCATCTGTTTTATTGTATCAGACACAGGCATTGGTATTCCCGAAAGCAAACTGTCAGATATTTTCAAAGCATTCACACAAGTCGATGGTTCCACAACACGGCAATATGGTGGTACGGGATTGGGTTTGGCCATCACACAAGAACTGACAACGCTCATGGACGGTACCATCCGTGTTGAAAGCGAATTGGGGAAAGGCAGCTCTTTTTATGTATCCATTATCCTCCCCCCTTCACTTCCTACACATACTCAACCCATACCATCTCAACCCAACCAAACAAACAATTTGCCCCCCTTACGTATTTTATTGGCAGAGGACAATCCCGTCAATCAAACCTTAGCTTATCGTCTACTCACCAAAAACAATCACGCTGTCTCTATTGCCAATAATGGTCAAGAAGCTTTCGATCTCTTTTCAAATAACACGTTTGATCTTATACTTATGGATGTACAAATGCCTCTCATGGATGGTTTTGAAGCCACCAAAAAAATTCGCAGACACGAAGAGCAGAGCGGCCAACACATACCCATCATTGCCTTAACGGCCTATGCCATGCAGGGTGACTCAAATCTTTGTTTGCAAGCAGGCATGGATGCCTACATAAGCAAACCCATTCAAATACACCAATTACTTCAGACCATTGAAACACATTTGTCTCAGATACCGAAACAAACGCCAGAACCCATAAAAAAATCAGAAAGCGAATTGCTCGAAAATTTCGGTGGAGATCAAAACCTATTACTGGAGATCATCCGAATCTTTTTAGAAAAATCGCCCCAACAAATAAGCAATATAGAAGAAGCGATTAGAGAGCAAGACACCAAAATGCTCGAACAAACAGCACATGCACTCAAAGGCAGTGTTGCCAACTTTGGCGCACAAAAAGCACAACAGTTGGCGCTTCAACTTGAAGAAATGGGCCGCAACAAAAAAACAGACGAGGCCCCCACAAAATTGGCAGAACTCAAGTCAGCCCTAGATGATCTCGGAGCTGAACTCTCTCAAATTTCTATTCAAAAGCCCATCGCATGAAAATATTGATCGCAGAAGATGACCCCGTAAACAGACACATCTTACACACAAATCTCATAAAATGGGAGCATGAAGTCGTTGTCACCACAGATGGCGCTGAAGCTTGGGAAATCTTTCAAAAAGAGGATGCCCCCTCCCTTGCCATTCTCGACTGGATGATGCCC
>JABIFK010000181.1 GCA_018650745.1 Candidatus Latescibacterota bacterium
AAATGCAAAATCAATAAAAAATATTTTTTCCCTTTTAGAGGATATACATGCCTGTTCCAACAATTTTATGGGAAAACAATGCGCTTCGGCTCATTGACCAAACCCTTTTGCCCGAAGAATATATTCAAATAGACTGCAAAGATACTCCCACCGTTGCAGAGGCCATAAAAAGCCTGCGCGTAAGAGGTGCCCCTGCCATTGGTGTATCGGCAGCTTATGGTGTTGTTATAGCAGCACAAGAAGCCATTGCAAGTGGCAAAGATTTTGATACCCATGTCAAAGACAGCATTCAAACGCTCTCACAAACGCGCCCCACAGCTGTCAATCTTTTTTGGGCCTTAGAAATTATGGAAGAGGTTCTCAACAGCACCGCGGGTCAATTGCCAGAAAAGCGGCGAGAGGTTCTGTTGACCAAGGCCCATGAGATCTTTGAAGAAGACAAACGCGTTTGCAGAAAAATTGGTAAAAATGGTGCCACATTGCTCGATCAAAAGGCCACCATCTTGACCCATTGCAATGCTGGTGGATTGGCCACAGCAGATTATGGTACGGCATTGGCAGTGGTATATGCTGCTGTTGAAGCGGGTAAAAATGTAGCAGTCTACGCCGACGAAACACGTCCCCTTCTCCAAGGATCGCGTCTCACCGCTTGGGAACTTCATCAAAGTGGCGTCGATGTCACTGTTATCTGTGACAATATGGCTGCCACCGTACTGCGACAAAAAAACATAGACTGCATTGTTGTCGGTTCAGATCGCATAGCAGCAAATGGGGATGTCGCAAACAAGATTGGCACCTATGGTCTGGCAATTTTGGCCCGTGAACACAATGTACCTTTTTACGTGGCCGCACCACTCTCTACCATTGACATGAACTTAAGCAGTGGCGATGCCATTCCCATTGAAGAACGCAACCCCGACGAAGTCAGTCATGGTATGGGGCGACAAACAGCTCCAGAAGGCGTAAAAATTTACAACCCAGCCTTTGACGTCACTCCAAAACATTTGGTCTCTGCCATTATCACAGAGCAGGGCGTTGCCAAAGGCAATTATGAACAGACATTTAAAGATTGGTTTGCCAAAACATAATCACCCTTATCTGTCCATATTTTTACCCATTAACGCGCTGTTACCCATGAGGTAACAGCGCGTTTCTATGTTTGCCCTAATGTTGTTTAAAATCTTATACTTGTTACAAATAACGAGAAACAGATCGAAGAACAAGCATCGGCACCCTTTTTCATCCTATCCTCAAACAACGAAGGCAAAAGCCTTTATTTTACAATAAGTTATGTTTTTACGCTTGTAGAAAAAAAGACGATAACCTCCTGATTTATAATGGACATGCCGATATTTGGTTGACAAACACATGCGAGTAGCTTAGAATATGCTTTACATAAAGTGTGTATTTGCAAGGGTTTTGGCCAATTTCAACATCAAGATTATTACTTCTATGAGACAATCTCAATACATAAATTACTTTATCTTATTATTTGGTGCCGTGATATTTGGATGTGGCAGTACACAATCGGGTTTAGAATTGCCCACATCAGGCCCATCAACCATTCGAGAAGAATTCGACCCCTATACCTTAAATGATGATGATTTTTTGTTACAACCCACATCACGTGCACGTACTCAAATAACATCTAACCCAACCACCCCAATTATCACCGCACAACCTGCCCCCACATCGCTATCCAAACAAACATCAGGTTATCGGGTCCAAATCGCAGCCGTTTTGGACCGATCGCGGGCAGAAGCATTGCAAAAAAGCATTCAACGCCAACTCCAAGCACTCACCTATGTTTATTATGATGAAGACACACACCTTTACAAAATTCAAGCGGGCAATCACAGCACACCCGCAGAGTCAGAGAAGTTACGGGATCAAATTCGTGCACAAGGTTATCCAGAAGCCTATGTGGTACGCACACAAATAGAAATGACAACCACCGTACAACCACAGATCAAAAAACCAGTAAAGACACGCGGCTTTCGGTTGCAAATCTTTTCTGCTTCAACAAGACAAGCTGCCGAAGATGCACGCAACCGAGCAAAACAGCAGCTATCGCGAGATGACATATTTATCGACTTTGAACCACCCTATTTTAAAGTACGTATCGGCAATTTCAAAACGCGTAAAGATGCCGAAAAATTACGTGATACAGCCAAAAAACAAGGCTATGAAACGCCTTTTGTCGTAGAAACACAAATACAAACTTCTCCCCAATAAAAACAGTGAAAACACTCCCTCAATATGGGCTGCTCATTACGCTTGCCCTCATGTTATCACATTGTGCAACGGGTCGCCCAACAGCACCCAAATCACAACAAGCAATTGTGCTGCCTGACACAACGGTTTTTCGCACACCCTCACCAGATATGCCTATTTATCTGTCCGTGCGACATGCCATTGCCTTGCACAAGGCCAAATCTCATCGTGTGTTAACCACGCTCGACAGTGCTGCAATTCTTCTCACAAAACGATTTAAGCAACAACAAGATCCAGGCACTGTGACCACCACACGCTTGGTAAGCCTCACCCGTGCAACCCTCGAACTGTATCATGCACACCTTCCCCAACCCAACCCCTTATCACCACAATCGCCACTCGCGACTCTGCTCAATACACTGCCGACAAAAGTATCTGCAGAATTGGCAAATCATCCGCACTACCGCGATTTCTA
>JABIFK010000520.1 GCA_018650745.1 Candidatus Latescibacterota bacterium
CCCACCTTCCCCCCCTGGCAATTCCCACCGGTCCTTTTCTGTATCACGCACCAACAAAAACTCAGCGTCGCCATCAGATGCCCGCTCAATCAACAAGCGCGTTGTGGTAATAGGTTCGTCAAAACAAACAGGAATGAGACGTTTCCCTGTCTCGCTCAATGCGCCAAGCGCTTCCGAATTATAAGGATAATAACCTGCCGCTGGCGGTGCATTCACCGCACAATATTTGTTAAAAATCCCACACCGATCATCTGATGTGGTTCCGGCGGGTGCTTCATGCCAGGTATAAGCACTCGTGACCAACAAATCGCCAGCCTTCAATCCTGGATCAATAAAGGGCGCCATCTCACTCTTATCAATAGGTGCCAAATCTTGTATACGTGCGTTTTCATCAATCACACGACTCAGTTTATGTGACCCAGGAGACACCAAAAACTGACCGTATGCTTCATCAATGTCAGCAAGCGGTATAATGGCAAACACCCAATTCATCGAAGAACCTACCGGACGCCAGCGTTTGTAATCGCAATGTGCGCCCGACCCTTTGTCACTTGGGGTTCGCAAATAAGCAACATAGGCCGTCAGGTGAGCAGGCTCGCCCAAAGCTGCTTCAACTGCCTGAACCACTGTCGGGTGTTCAGCAATGGAAGACAGGCCGGGTTCAGCCATTTTATTACCACTAATCGTATACTTACCCGGTGTGGGGTACTTCAACGAAGGCGGATAAGAATTCCATTGGGCTTGATCGTGAACAACACTGCGCAATGCCTCGACTTCATCGGGAGACAACAAATTGCGAACTATCAAATAGCCATTTTTATCATATTCTGCCATCTGTTGATCATCAAACGCCACTGCATTACGATCCATCATTGTAAAAATCCTCGCCTTCTGTGTTAAGTCCTCACTTTTTCAAATACATCAATCCGCTTTAACAAAAACTTCTATCTCCCGCAAAACAATATCATCTGTCCCCTCAATCGTACTTTTAATTAATGTGACACCCAATTCATTCTCACCATACACAGCCAATGACGAATCCAACGCAAAACAACACAATGGCCCGTCCTCCCAATCATACCACAAACTTTCCTCGGGAATCCTCTTGCCATTCACATCAATCGTAATTTCGTCACCCTGAATAATACTGAGCCGACACATCAACATCGCGCCAGAGATCACGTCTTTACCATCCATCTTGGACACGTCAGGCAGGTGCTCACACAACCGAAACCGAAAACCACCACGCACACCCGGTTTATTGCGCGCCAATATGATCTCTTCTGTATGATAAGGAAAATCACCCTTATACCCAGCCTGAGTACTGCTGTTCGGGCCCCAAATAGGATAAAAGATGTAATGGCGATTGCCAGTCGCAATCAAATCGGGATCTTGCAATATTTTTAACGTATCATATTCAGCCACATCAAAATAGTTCTGTGTAGAATAGCCATCCGCGCCAGCCCCATACATATTTTGCACTGCCGCACGACAATGATCCGCCGTCTGCACCAAATCCCGATAATCATACCCCAAATAATTTTGGATTTGAGGATACACAAAACAATCGTGTGCGCGAGCAAGCTGTACAAATGCTTCCCATTGCGCATTAAAAACCGTAAACCCAATGTCCCCCGGCGCAATATAATCAATCAACCTGTCTTGAACCCAAGTTGGAACATCCAGCCCCACTTTTTGGCATCCCTCCAGATCCGCCAAAACACGTGCGCCCAAAAGCAATCGGCGTCCCTTCTTTTTGCCAACCTCATCCAACATCACACGCACACGTCTAACCAAACCCGTCATCATGCCCCGACCGGCCGCTACCTCATCCCTTTGGAAACAAGCAGGCAAACGTGTGTAGTTCAATTCAATACCATCAATATCAAACCGATTGGCAACCTCCTCCATCAAAGAAAACACCCAATCCCGTACCGCTGCCACAGAATAATCCAAAGCACAACCCACGTCATAACTGCGAGGATCTGTCGTACGCTTCGACGACGGTTTAAACCCCTTCAATACCCACTCGGGTTTTTCCTCTCC
>JABIFK010000851.1 GCA_018650745.1 Candidatus Latescibacterota bacterium
ACCGATCTTTGGCAATTCTATCTGTTTAGTGCTTTGATGTTTGCGGGTATGCCCGGTGCAACGATGATGCCTGCTGGGCGATTGGTGAATATCTGGTTTCCGCGCATTCGGGGTCGGATGATGGGTTTCGTCACGGCGGGCAACAATTTTGGCAGCATGATCGCGATTCCTATCGTTGCCAGTCTGATAACCATGATGGGGTGGCGCGGAACTTTTGTTGTGATCGCAATCGGGCTTGTGGGAATGGCCATACTTGTTGCGCTCGTGATACGAGATGGGGATGAGGATGTCATTCAAGAAAAGAACAAACGCTGGTCACCCAGCGAATCGGATTCACTGGAAACATTGAGCACCCAGGAGGGTCTCACGGTGTCAGAAGCGACGCGCACCTCGGCGTTCTGGTTTCTGGTGGTGGGCATGACTCTGCAGCAGTTTCTGAGAACCAGTGTTGTGAGTCAAATGGTTCCTCACCTCCAGCAGGTTGGGTTTGGCCTTGCTGCGGCTTCTGGGGCGATGATGCTTCTCGCTTTCTTTGGCATGTCGAGCAAGATCATTTTTGGCCGCCTCAGTGAGACGATCACTGCGCGTCTGGCTTTTGTGGTGATCGTCATTCTGCAAGGTATCGGATTGACCATTCTGATCGTCTCGGGCGGTTCCGCAGCAACTTGGGGGGGGATCGTAGTGCTTGGATTGGGCATGGGTGGTGTAGGTGCACTGACTCCTTTGGTGATTGCGGATATGTTTGGTCTTAGACAGTTCGGCAGCATCATGGGGTTAACCCGGATGCCCATCATTATCCCGGTTTTTATAGGTCCAATCATGGCTGGAATGATCTTTGATTCAACCGGCGATTACAGTTTGATGTTTCTCATTACGGTCGGCATGTTGATTGTTTCAATGGGTGCCTTCGTTGTGGCGAAGACGCCATCACGCACGGTGTCGTGACTATAAGGCACCGAAATATAGTCCATCTGTGCAGTCTGAATGGGATCGTGGTGTTGTGACAATTCAGACCGGGGAGAAGATTCGGTGCAGATCTGAATTTTTCGAAAAAGGGATCGAGACTGCAATCCGAAAATATTGATGATGAAACCGCGAAGAGAATTTATATAACCTACAAAAGCGCACGCGAGCATGTTGCCTAATCGTCTGAGGCGAAGTCACTGCTCTATTAGGAAATTTGATCTGGGAGGTTCAACCGGTGAAGCCAATGAACATAACACGCATTGTATTGATCATGATTTGTATACCCCTTTCTATTGGTGCTGAAATGGGTGATTTCGAACTGATTAAAGAAAGGGTTGTAGCAGACTTAATGAAATATCCAGTTGATGATGGTCGAGTAAAAACCACAATCAACAGAATGAATGTGGATGGCAGTTTTGACGGCATAAACTATGTCGATTTGAGCAGGACAGCAGGATTCCCCCAGCGAAGACACACGTCTTATCTGGTTTATCTGGCAAAAGCATACAAAAGCGAATCATCAGATTTTTACAAGAAAAAAGAAGTAAAGGAACGCATTACGCGGGGATATAAGTATTGGGTTGACAACGATTTTTTTGGTGACAACTGGCATAACAACCAAATATCAACACCCACCAATTTGGTTCATTTGATGTTGCTTATGGGTGACGAATTGCCAGCGGGTTTGGTTGAAAAGGGACAGCCCATTATTGGACGAGCCCACATGAATGCATCAGGCGCTCGGCCCAGTGGTGACAGAATTGTCATTGCTGGGATTCTGGCGAAAAATCTGCTCTTTAAGGGAAATAAGGATCACTTTGATAAAATCATAAGGTTGATAGAGGGTGAGATCAAATTCACAACGGGTAGTCGGGGCATGCAGCACGATTACAGTTTTCATCACAGACACGACAGGGTCAATAATACCACTTCATACGGTTATGGGAAATACGCCAATACTTTTGGCATCTGGTCTGCATATGTGGCAAAAACGGATTACGCTTTTTCAGTTGAAAAGATAAATCACCTGATTGACTATTATTTGGAGGGCATATTCAAACAACAGGTGTACGGCATTTATACGGATATTAGTGTCAAAAATAGAAGCATTACACAAAGAGGGCGGTTTAGATCGCATGGTACCAGTGAAATTGAGCGCTTGTTGCAAAGCACGGATTATCGAAAGGATGAGTTGCAGGCAATTATTAAACTGCGAACGGGAGAAAAAAAACCATCGCAATCTTTTGCCAAATTTTTCTGGCAAACCGAGCACTTTGTCTTCCAACGGCCAGATTTTTATACAACAGTAAGAATGTTTTCCACGCGAAACAGAAATATGGAAGTACCCTATAATGGCCCGGGTAAACCAACGCACCATAGAGCCGATGGAACCAACTATCTCATGCTCAAAGGGGATGAATACCATAACATCTGGCCCGTTTACGACTGGCAAAAAATATCGGGCACGACCATTGTTCAAAAGCCAGCGTTACATCCGCCAAATGAAATTCAAAAAGGTGGACTCACAGACTTTGTAGGTGCAGTTACCGATGGTTTATTGGGTGCTGTTGTATTTGATTTTAGGAGCCCGCATGATTTTGTTGCAGCAAAAAAGAGCTGGTTCTTCTTTGATGAAGAATATGTTTGTTTGGGAACAGGCATAAATTCCAACCGAAGATTGCCTGTTGCCACGACCGTTAACCAGGCTCTTATGCGGAGCGAAGTCACTGTTTTTCAGAATGGTGAAATTGAAAAATTGCCAGAAGGCAATCGTGTGTTGGAAAACGTGAAGTGGGTGCATCAAGATCGGATTGGATACATCTTTCCAGAATCTACAACGGTCCATCTGTCAAATAAAAAACAAGAAGGGCGATGGTCAGACATTACAGACCAGAAAAATATTTCTGATGAAATTGTGAGCGAAAAGGTGTTCATGATGTGGTTCAATCATGGTAAACGCCCACAAAATGGATCTTATCAATACATTGTCGTGCCGAATGTCACCGAAGTGGAATTGAAGAAAACCAGCACTTCCAATCGCAACATTGAAATCCTTGCGAATACGTCTGAAATTCAGGGCGTAAAACATCTAAAAAATGATATCGCCCAGATTGCATTTTACAAAGCTGGTGAAGTTGAGATTTCTGATGACACAAAAATCAAAATGGAAAGCCAGGGTATGGCCATGGTTAAAATGAAAGGAAACAAGATTGAAAAAATATCCGTTTCGGATCCATCGAGAAAATTGAGCAGAATTGTGATCACTGTTTCTGGTCTATACGATTCTACCGGAGATGGGTTTTTAACGATAGCAAACAAAAGCGAGAACAATACTTTGGTTCTGATTGATTTGCCCGAGGGTGTCTATGCGGGAAAGAGTGTTACAGTTGCGTTTTAAAACACGTAACTAAATAGGCTATGGAAGTTTATTGATGACCATCGGATGTGGATCATATCTATTGTGAAGGTGACAGCGTTTATTTCCGCATCGTGCCGGGTGACCTGCACATTCTCGACAATTTAGGGAGATGTATCATGACTGGCCCAAGAATGACAGATGCCGATTTGTTTGAAGCACTTAATCTCGATTGTCCCGGTATGGGAAAAGTTAAAGAGGCAATCGGGCAGAACAATATGCCAACAGCGAAACAGGCGCTGGCCACATATTACCGCCTGCGTGAAACCCCTGTTTGGCCTGGTGACGATCGATCGGACGGGAGCGCCAGGTATAATATGCCGCCGATTGAGGAAGCGATGAGTCGCACCGTGACCGTTATGGATGCCACCCACAGTTTTGGTGCGGGCAATCCGATCAACTGGTTTCACAATCCCACCGGTGGTGATAGTGGCCTCGCGTTCAATCCCGAGTGGACCTGGCAGTTGAGTCGTCACGGTGCCTGGCGCATTCTTGGCAGTACTTATCTGGAGAGTAAAAACGAGATTTATGCCCAAGAATTTGCTTCTCAGCTTGTCAGTTGGTTGCGCGAGTGCGTTCGTCCTTTGGAAGGAAACGTCAACGCTGCTGGCAGCGCTTGGCGCACCATTGAATCTGGCATTCGCATGGGCGGATCGTGGCCTACATCGTTTTTTGCGTTCAGGCAATCCCCATCTGTAGACGACGAAGCGTTGCTGGGTATGGTGAAGGGCTTTGTCGAACATGCCTATCACCTGATACCTGAATCCCGTTTCAAAGCTGGCTCAAACTGGGGCACGATGGAAAGCAATGGGCTCTTCTGCGTTGGCGTGCTCTTTCCCGAATTCAAGGAAGCTGAAAAGTGGCGCACCACTGCGATTAACCGATTGTATGGCGAGTTGGACAAACAGGTTTATCCAGATGGTATGCAGATTGAGTTGACCAGTAGTTACCACGGCGTCAGTCTGCGTAATTTCCTGGGCCCTTTGTTGCTTGCACGGCTCAACAATGTGCCCGTACCGGAAGATTATCTGACCAAGCTCGAAAAGATGTACGACTACAATTTGTTTGCCGCCATGCCCAATGGTGATTTGCCTCCGGTGAACGATTCCGGGCGGTCAAACACCCGCAACATTCTCCGGAAAGCTGCAGAGCTCTTTCCCAAACGCAGTGATTTTCTCTGGATGGCTTCAGAAGGGCAAGAAGGGACACGACCATCGAAGACGTCCTATGCGTTTCCTTATTCTGGTTATCTCATCATGCGTTCTGGTTGGGATATGGATGATCTTTACATGATGGTCGATGTGGGTCCCTTTGGGTATGGTCACCAGCACGAAGACAAGCTGAACCTGATAACCTATGCCTTCGGACGGCACCACATCATCGATCCAGGCAGTTACCGGTATGAGCGATCCAAATGGCGCAGTCATATTAAAACATCCTTTGCTCACAATACTGTGATCGTAGATGGTGAAGGTCAACGGCGGGCGGGTGCAGAAGACCGATGGGGTTATGTGGTCAAAGAACCGCTGCCTCACACCTGGATCAGCGAGGCGAACTACGACTATGCAGCGGGCATTTACGATGAAGGATATGGCGATGCGAAAGATCGGACGGTGACCCATCGTCGTCGGGTGCTGTTCATCAAACCCACCGATGGCATCGCTGGGTACTGGATTGTAAGCGACTTGCTTACGTCTTCTGATAACCAACCCCATCATTATGAAACGCTGTTCCATGTCGATGTTTCACCCGATTCAATAATGATGATTCCAGATTCGTTGCACACCGTGACAAAAAATGCAGAGAGTAGCAACTTTGCCATCTGTCCGGTGCCTGTTGATGGGCTGTCGGGGGCTGTGTTGTCAGGCCAAGAAGAACCTGTATTGCGCGGCTGGCAAAGAGGCCCAGATGCACCCTTGCCGCTGCCTGTGGCGTCCTACACATTTGAAGCGACTGGCACCGTGCGTGCACTCTACGTGCTCTATCCAATTTCTGAAGGCACGGAGTTGCCCATTCGCACCGTCGAGTCTATTCCCCTTGACGGAGACGGCATTGGGGCACGCATCGAGTTTGTGGATGGGATGAGCCATTCCATCATCCAGGCCGATCAATCGGGTGCTTCACTTTGCGCTGGTGACATTGAAACCGATGGCGAAGTCGCCTGGGTTGCCGTGGACAAGTCTGAGACTGTTAAACAAATGATCCTCGTGCGTGGCACCGTGCTAAAACGCAATGGGATCCAAATAAGTTAATGTTTTTGTAAACACAAAGGAGAAGAAACGATGATTCAAATTGCAGAGGCCCTTGGCCCTTACCCTTCATCATTATGGAAAATGGTCAAACAGAGTGGTGTGGATTATGCCGTTGGCGCCATGGACATGAGCCTGATTGAGACGGCCCGCAGCAAAGAGGAACTGCCTTGGGGATATATGTCGCTTATGCGTCTCAAGACGCGCTACGAAGATGCCGGTTTTCAGTTTGACGTGTTGGAAAGCCGCCCGCCTTTAACGAAAGCCAAACTGGGTCTACCCGGACGGGACGAGGAGATCGAGACGGCTATTGATCTGCTCACCAATATGGGCAAGTTAGGCATTGGTGTCTGGTGCTATGAGTGGATGCCGGTGATGATCTGGCTGCGCACTTCCTCGACGATTCAATCCCGGGGTGGCGCCCTGGTGACTGGCTACGACCACGATCTGATGAAAGACGCGCCATTGACGGAATATGGCGAAGTCTCCGAGGAGCAGTTGTGGGAAAATCTGGAATACTTCTTGAAGGCGACCCTGCCCGCAGCCGAGGCGGCGGGCGTGAAAATGTCTATGCATCCAGACGATCCGCCTCTCTCTCCAATCCGGGGCTTGGGCCGCATTATGCGCAGTGTGGACAACTACAAACGGCTCATTGATCTGGTGCCCAGCCCGGCCAATACCATCACCATGTGTCAGGGCAATTTTACCCTGATGACCGAAGAATTGCCCGCTGTGATTCGTGAATTTGGCGAGAAGATCACATTCGTTCACTTCCGCGATGTTCAGGGCACGGTTACAAAGTATCAGGAAACCTTCCACGACGAAGGCAAGACCAACATGTTGGCGTGTTTGGAAGCCTATCGGGACATCGGATTTGACGGCGTGTTGCGCCCAGACCATGTGCCGACTATGGAAGGGGACAGTAACGAACGGGCAGGCTATTCTTCCGTTGGGCGATTGTTTGCGATTGGATATATCAAAGGGCTACGAGAAGCCGTCTATGCAAATCAGTAGGTCGGAGCATGGCCCAAAGATCAATTCTGCCAATGGCAGAATTGATATTCACAATAGAAAGGCCCGCGCATGCCAGTATTAGACACGCCAATAATACCCGAAACACTGGATCGGATCGGGGTTATGGAATCACTGCCGGATGGGGGCACGTTTGACCCCGATGGTGAATGGACACATACCTATCTGGTGTGGACAAATCATGGGTACGACGATAGAGGGAACATTGACGCAGGTTATCTGACGATCAAGCGGCGGCTGGCCTCCGACGGCATGGTCGAGTTGGGTGTCGTAACCGAGATCGCGCTACTGGACGGAATCGGTGGCAGAACATCGGCGAATATTCGATGTCGTACTGACACTCTTACATCTCCGGAGTCGTGGGAACTGGACAGCACGTTCACCGGGCCATCTGGTGAGGACTTACCCGATCAGAGCGCTCACCAG
>JABIFK010000486.1 GCA_018650745.1 Candidatus Latescibacterota bacterium
CACCCCCTCCACAGCCAGTAGCCCCACCTGTGGCATCTGTACCACCAGCACCAACACCTACTCCCCCCCCATCGGGTGGCAGTTTAGATACAGAAACGCTCACGCGATCTATGTTAACCATTGTCAGTGAAAAAACGGGGTATCCTGAAGACGTGATCGAGCTTGATATGGACATTGAGGCTGATCTGGGCATTGACTCTATCAAGCGCGTCGAAATCTTAGGCGCCATGTTAGAAGCGCACCCCGAATTACCTCCGGTCAATCCAGAAGATTTGTCTGAACTTCAGACTTTGGAACAAATTGTGGGACATATGCAGCAAGCTTCTATCGGATAAGCCTCCGAGTCTTTGTTCGTGCAGTATGCACAGATCGCTTATGGAGACAAAAAGCTAAACGTATTTAATTTGCATCTCGATGTGTTTAGCAGAAACAATCGGCGTTTTCAGATTCAGAAACTGATTGAATGGGTTAAACAAGATGCACGTGACACACATCTTGTTTTTGGCGGCGACTTTAATTATCAAGCCGAATTGGGGCGCGATCAAAAGGCAGATTTTAAAGGGTATGACCCCAACGACGAAAAATTGCCGCCCTTCTTTCAAAATGTTTGGACAGACTTGCCCGGTATTCAAGAAGCCTTTATGCAAGCAGACAGTTCACGGGAACAGATTCACCAACATATTACATTTCCAGAATTAGAAAAGAGACACGATTTTATGTTTTTTTCTTCTGAATTTGAACACATATCCAGCACTGTCATTGATACGATTTCTTCTTCTGATCATTTGCCGGTGCATGTGGTTGTTAGAATGGGAGATTGAATGCATAATCAGATCGAATTCAAAGGAATCCCTCTGCATCATAATTTGGTATGGGAGGGTGCCCCAGAGGATGTGATTCACGATAAAAAAGAGATTCACACTCGGCTTCAAGATTTAGATAGCACATATCATGTCGTCAGAAACGGCGAGCAGGTCGGCTTGGTTTGTGGGGGTCGGCTTGTTTCAGAACAAAAAAAAGGACAACCAGATTATCTAGCGTCCATACCAGCCACGAGCCCCAGCCAATTGGGCGATGCCACCTTTATGGATTTTCACGGTGTAAAATATCCTTATTATGCTGGGTCTATGGCCAACGGCATCGCCTCTGAAGAAATGGTGATCGCTTTGGGGCGAGAGAAAATTTTGGGTTCATTTGGGGCTGCAGGTTTGCCCATGCCACGTCTTGAAGCAGCTGTTCAACGCATCCAAAAAGCACTGCCCAAAGGACCCTATGCATTTTGCTTGATTCACAGCCCCAACGAGCCGGCACTCGAAAAAGGCGCAGTGGATCTTTACCTCAAGTATGGCGTAAAAACACTTGAGGCATCGGCATTTCTGTCCTTAACACCTCATATCGTAACCTACAGAGTTTCGGGGCTTCGGGTGGATGCGCAAGGACACATTGAAATTCAAAATCGCATCATTGCCAAAGTTTCACGCCGAGAAGTTGCCGCACGTTTTTTACAACCCGCACCCACAAAAATGCTCGCGGAACTGGTGGCTCAAAATCGCATAACCGAGGAACAGGCAAAGCTTGCCGAAAACGTACCTATGGCAGATGACATCACCGTAGAAGCCGATTCGGGTGGGCACACAGACAACCGCCCGTTGGTGTGTTTGATACCTTCGATACAGGCGATTCGCGACGAACACCAGGAAAAATATGGCTATGAAGAACGGGTGAGAGTGGGTGCTGCAGGTGGTATTGGAACACCCGTTTCGGCATTGGGTGCATTTATGATGGGCGCAGATTTTATTGTAACGGGGTCCATCAATCAAGCGTGTGTTGAGGCGGGCACCTCTACGCATGTAAAAGAACTCTTGGCGCAGGCAGATATGGCCGATGTGATGATGGCACCGGCTGCCGATATGTTTGAAATGGGTGTAAAACTTCAGGTGCTCAAACGCGGCACATTGTTTCCAATGCGGGCACAAAAACTGTATGATGCGTATAAAAATTATGACAGCATTGAAACCATCCCAACAGCTGAAAGAACAAAGCTTGAACAACAAATCTTTAGAAAAAACTTAGATGATATTTGGCATGAAACCGTGGCGTTTTTTAACGAACGTGATCCCGAGCAAATTCACCGCGCGGCAGAAAACCCCAAACGCAAAATGGCGCTCATCTTCCGATGGTATTTGGGTTTGTCATCTCACTGGGCCAATGTAGGTGAACCCGGAAGAGAAATGGATTCACAAATTTGGTGTGGGCCTGCGATGGGAGCCTTTAACAACTGGGTCAAAGGTTCTTATTTAGAACACCCCCAAAACCGACACGTCGTTGATATGGCAGATCATATGATTGCGGGAGCGTTGTATCTGTATCGGCTTCAAAGCCTAAAAAGCCAAGGGATTGTTGTTCCGCACGCGTTTGAAGCTTACAAACCAACGACATAAGACGCAGAGTGCAAAAAAGGTGTGACTTTAACGCTTTGCGCTTTTTACGTCTTATCCTCATAAATTCCACGATATTCCGACGGCAACAACTGAGCAAGTGCCATCATAACGCGGTTTGTCTCATTTTGCAATTCATCGGTCTTCATTTTTCGATCTGGCAATGTAATAGGCGTTCCAAATCGGATCGATATGGGAACCCGACGAAAGCGTTTCCAATATTGCATAGCATGCTCTTGCCCGTAGGCCACTACCGTTGCGATAGGTGATGACGTTCGGTTTGCCAGATACGCAATGCCAGGCTGTCCCTCTTTAAGCCCTCCCACACTGCGTCTGCCC
>JABIFK010000180.1 GCA_018650745.1 Candidatus Latescibacterota bacterium
GCCCCTGCCCTCTCTGAAGATTCGGTTTGGTACGCCAATTGGCAAGTGCCCGACCGCAGCTGATGTCACATCTCTTAATTCTGATATCTAAAGAGAGTACAATCGAATACCAGCAATTCACCCCATTTTGTTGCCATCAACGACTCGCGTGACGATGGATCAGGCACCTTTCACCTCAATAATCAAACGCTCATCCTGAAGCTGGTTCGCTCAATTGACCTTTAATGAAGGAGTCTGCAGTGCAAAAAACCTGGATCTGGTCTGTTTACATAAGCCCATTTATGGGGCAACCCGTAGACGATATTCTAACAACATGCCAACATGCAGGACTATCGGCGGTTGATGGTACCTATCGTTTTTTCCAAAACCATTCCGATGTTGAAATGGATGCATTTGCAAAAAAGTTTCGAGAGGGCGGCATTCATATTAAAACCTTCCACCTTCCCTTTTCAGCAGCAGACGATGTCTCATCCTTTTATGAAACAATTCGCCGGGGAGCCGTAGATAGGATTCAGATCTGGATGGAAAAAGCTTCACGAATGGGTGCATCGGTCGGCATTTTGCATCCAACAACAACGGGTTATAACACAAACACAGAAGGGCTTGACACCTATCTCAAGCAACTTGGTAAAAGCCTTAAAACACTTCTCCCGGTTGCTGAACGCCTAAACTTCAAGCTCGCCATTGAAAACATTCCCCCCGCGCAGGGCAATCGGTTTGGTTCTCGTCCTGAACATTTTACAGCAATCGTAAAAAACTTCAGTCATCCAAACCTTGGTTTTTGTTTGGATACAGGACACGCGTTGGTTGCTGTTGAGCCCGATCAGGCGCACGATTTTCTTAACGTGATGGCACCTTACATGGTCGCTTTCCATTTGACCGATAATGCCGGCGATCGGGATTCCCATCTCGCGCCAGGGCACGGTCTGGTCGATTGGAACCCTGTATTTCGCAAAGCCGCCGAGATCCAATTCTCACATCCAATGACCATCGAAACAGCACCCTTTGCATCGGGGCCAAATTTTACACCTGATGCCTGGAAGCAAATGATATTGGACACCGATGCCTTAGTCGAAAGTGCTTTTCAAAATGCGTAATGCCATCCTTAAAGCGTATATCTGATGTAGATATCCACTCCAGAACCGCGAAACCACACCTTGGATAGCTCGACAAATAAACACCCATCTAAACCACCATTCTGCCCGCAGGAAAAGACGCCCATGAAAAACCACACAGAAACAATCACATCGTTAAATCACACCTACACCATCAACATGGGTGGCACGCGTGATGGTGTGAATACGCGTGATCCTGTGGGGTATTCCCCTTATAAACAAGCTTGCGAACCCAACAAATGCGCACGCCTTGAAAACATCGGTAGCACCGACATCGTCAATCCGTGGATCATTGTCAACAACAAGCGCGATTGGAGATCCATTGATCGCATCCTTGCAGAAATCTTAACAGATGACATGACCGACGCGGAAAAAGCCCGTGCCATTTGGGAGTTTGCTTGTAACCATCGCTATCATTATACATGTGCCACAGACGAAGTCAAAGACACCGTCAAAATGCTCAACAGTTATGGTTATACACTTTGCTGGGACGAAGCATTCACCGTATCAAATCTCTGGCAAGCTGCAGGTCTTAAAATTCGCCGAGGATATCCACACGGTCACTGTACCACCGAGGTTTATTATGATGGTGCCTATCACCTCTTAGACAGCGACGAGCACTTGCTCTATCTCTTGCGTGACAACCAAACAGTGGCCTCTGAAGAGGATCTCTCACACGATCACGACCTCGTCAAACGCGGTCATCCTTATGGCATAAATTTAGAAGAAAGCCGCGAGCGAGAAGAAGGTATGGCATCCGCCTTTTTTCACACGGGTCCAAGAAGCGGTGGACGCCCGCAACTTACAACGCATAAAATGGCATTAACCCTACGCCCCAACGAAGCACTCATTTGGGAATGGGAAGACCGTAACAAATATCACGGTCATTGGGATAGACCAACACGGTTAGCGAATGGGCGTATGCAATACGCACCAGAGATATCGCAATACAAGACCTGGACAACACAGGCAGAAAACTTACAACTCAAAAAACATAGCTTAAGCCCCACTGACCCAGACCAAGATGCTCATCTCGATCTCACAATCAAAAGTCCCTACGTTATTGTCGGTGGGAAAATCAATCTGTCACTTACTTCCAATACCCTTGTATCTGTCGCCCTGTCTCGACATAACGACCCGTGGCAAACGATTTGGCATTCTGATACAAACATCAATATCAAAACAGCCATCGACCTCGATACACACTTCCCACCCGATTCGCCTGCCTCATATTCCTATCAGGTTCGCATCGCCTTAAAAGCCAGCCCTGATTCAGCAGTCATCAAAGATATCGCCATTGAAACCGACCTTCAAATGGCCCCACTTTCTTTACCGGCACTAGAACTCGGTGACAACACCATTCACTACACAGCCGAAACAGGTGGCGATGTTCAAATCACCCATACATTTGAAGAAAGCGACTCAAGCACCCCTCCCAATCCACCTTCAAACCCAACATATCCACCTCTCGGAAAAAATGTATCCGGCACCCAATTCACATTCTCTTGGCCCGAAGTTAAAGGTGCAACCGATTACCATATCCAAGTGAGCGACTTACCCGACCTCAAATACACACTCTCTCCCGTCTTCAACAAGCTCATCTCTAAAACGCCTTCTCAAAAAAAAGCACAATGGCAAATACCACACGAAGGCCTCCTCAATTCCACTCAAACCTATTACTGGCGAGTACGTCCCCGCAATGCCGACGGCCTCTGGGGCAATTGGAGTGCCATCTGGTCGTTCACACCTCTAGCCCCCAGTGCACCTCTCAGCTTGGAAATTCATCCAAATTGGGAAGACCGCACACAGACCTTAAAATGGAAAGCAAACCCACAGGGCAATACACCCGTTCATTACGAAGTCTACGGCAGTAATGAAAGAGGATTCACGGTTAGTCGCGAACCCTATGAGGTCATTGTAGGCAACAAAGAAACCAAAACCTTTCCCGCCAATCTTATTGCCACCACAGCGCAAACTTCAATTCAAGTAGCGGGATCGACAATAGAAAGCGGCAACCACGCATATTATCGCGTCATTGCCGTTGACAAAAATGGAGTTCGCAGTGGTTCATCTGCAATGGCAGAAGCGCCACGTCCCATGATCATTTCGCCCCCCCCCGAACAAGCTATCGCGAACCAAACGTATACCTATCAAATTCAAGCCATACAATCCATTGGCGATTTGCGCTGTGAAAGCAAAGGTCCTCGCCGATATTTCTCAGCCTTTAGAGATGGTGATACGTTGCGCTACCTCCTCGACGAAGGCCCCGACTTTATTGAATTGGATGAAAAAACGGGATTGCTGACAGCACACCCCAAAACCCAAGACATCAGCATGCACACGGTCACCTTGCGGGTTCAAAATGGGCAAGGTGGTATGGACATGCAAGGTTTTGATATGTGCGTCATACCACCGCAAAAAAATCGCGACGAACAAACGATCCAAGCATTCGGAGCACAGGACAAAACCGCATCAACACCGCGATAGAATAAATTCTATCGCTACAAAGTCCTTCGGACTATAGATCAAAACCAATCAAAGTCTGACCCAATCATTTCGACAAATATTACGGCCCCAAAATGTCTAAATACTCTCTACCACTGCTTCTTTTGCTGCTTTTCACAAACACCAATCTCCATGCCAATGAAATTGCTTTTGCAGGTGCTGAAGGTTTTGGTGCCTATGCCAAAGGCGGTAAAGGAGGCGTGGTCTACGATGTCACCACGCTCGAAGACACGGAGAATCCCGGAAGCTTGCGTTGGGCCATCAATCAAAAAGAGCCTCGCATCATCCGCTTCAAAGTTGCTGGCACCATCCAACTCAAAAAAGCACTCACCATCAAACATCCCTTCATCACCATCGATGGCCAAGATGCGTTTGCAAATGACAAACAAGGCATCACCATTCGCGACTATCCCATCAACATCAAAACCAATGACGTCATCATTCGTTACCTGCGCATTCGTTTGGGTGATTATGCGGTCTTAAAACGCGTGCATGAAAACAGATGGGATCGCCATCGCACATCTCGCGATCTCGACTGCATCAACATTCACCAATCAAAAAATGTAATTATCGATCACGTCTCAGCATTCTGGTGCACCGACGAAATCATCTCCGTCACCAACAGTCAACACATCACCATTCAATGGTCTATCCTCGCAGAACCCTTAGGTGGCCCCAAACTTCATCCGTATGGCAACAACCATGCTTATGGTGCCAACAACAGTGCCAGTACGCTCTCTTACCATCATAATATTTTTGCACACTTTGTCATGCGCGGCCCCCAATTTGAAGCCAATGACATGGACAAACAAAACCCTTTTGATACCAAATTCGAAGCCGTCAACAATGTCATCTATGCCTATACCAAAACGGGTTCCAGATACAGACCGGGCTTTGAAAAACCCAAACGCGACAAAATAGAGACCGCCAACTTTTACTACCACATCATTGACAATCTCTATCTCAATCACGACAAAACCAAATCAGAAATTGAAGCCCACGACGCTTTTGGTTCAGAAAAAAACATCGTAGCACATATCAAGGGCAACATAGGCCCACATCGTTTAGCCGAAACAGACCCACAGCTGTCATTGGTCTTTACCGATACGCATGGCCATGATAATCTCTACGATCCTAAAAATGTGCCCTATCTCAAACAAACATCTGAAACACCTCTTTTCAGCAGTACTGTCCCCATTACCACACAAAGTCCACACGATGCCTATCAAGCCATTCTCAAAGACGTGGGCTGTTCCATGTATCGCGACAAACATGATTTGCGCATTATTCAAGATGTAAAAAACGTCGCCCCCTCTCGTATCCTAAAATCTCAACAAGAAGTGGGTGGATGGCCCACCTACATTCCCTAACGGTTACTATGCACAGCTCCAAACTGCGTGGCAGCGATTTCGACATTCAGTGGCAAAATCAAAAAAGCGATCACGCCACCTTCTTCTCAGCATACACCAAAACTGGCAGATTGGGCATCTTCGCACCCAATGCATATGATGGCGTCGGTGCAATCTTGCTCACCATGGCATATGTCACCGCCTTTTATAATTGTTACCGTGTAGAAAACGACGACTTTTTTTCTTACCCAGATTTCTTTGCCTTCCAACAAGCAGAACCCATTGCCAACTACTCCATGTTCGACATTTGGCCTCAACACAAAAATGTTCCTGTTTCAGAAAATGCCAATGAAACAGCCGCGACCATCACCGACCGCGGCATCAACATTCTCCTCATCCCCAATTATTCACCCAGAGTAAATACATTTGAACCCGTACAACAAGAAGCCATTCGCCGAAATATCCAGCGATGCTTTCTTTATGCGCCCAACGGCCAAGTTGAAAACCCCAACCTAAAAATCACCTGCTCCACAGAGCCCTTCACCGACTGGGCGCAAGCCGTATTAAACACTCTCCCACAAAATACTGTGCCTAAAAACTTCCTCAATCAATGGAAAAATGCATCCAACCAACAGTATATATCTCAAACCTTCCAAGAAATTTCTACCGAAGCAGCCATCCAACATCTCTAACAAGACCACTTAGGCACTTAAATATGAAAACACAGTCGAACGTCCATCGGATGGAGCACAGCTTGCCACTTGATGTATGCATTAAGGCATTTAAAACGCGCACGTCAGCGTCTACGCTTAACAAAGCTGGCGATCATAGTGTTACTGACATCACCCCATTAAGCCCCATATTCATTGAAGGAATGGGACTTAACTTTTGGTATGCTATTCTTCATATTTTCGTTACAATGATAACACCGCAAAAATGCACAATTCGTCAATTTTGAGCTATACTTAGCTATGGAAGGAAAACACTTTGAGCCAAGCATCCTTAACACCCGAGCAGATTCAGCAATTCAATGACAATGGGTATCTCATTGTTGAAGATGTCTTTTCAAGTGATGAAATTGAACGCATTCGAGACTGTATCAAAACAGACCCCAAATTGGCTGCCGATGCAAAGACAAATAAAAATTATGAAGGCGAAGGCATTGGCACATTCTTGGTCTACAGAGAAAATTTATCGGATGACATTTACAGCGCCTATGTGCAAAGCCACCGTATCGTTGCGCCATTGCAACAATTATTTGAGGACGACATCAAGTATTATTATCACCTCACCATGCTCAAAAACCCCAATACGGGCGGCTGGCAGTGGCACCAAGACTATGGATACCATTACAAGGAATTTTTCTATCCCAAATTTATCAGCGTTATGTTTGCGCTTGATCCGGCAACTAAAGAAAATGGGTGTTTGCGTGTGCTCAAAGGCTCCAATCACTTGGGCCGTTTGGAGCACCAACAAAGTGGATCGCAACTCATCACCGACCCCAAGCGTGCGGCCATTGCATTGGAACACATGGAAGAAGTGCATTGTGAAATGGACGCAGGATCTATCATGTTCTTTGACGGCAACATTCTCCATGCCTCAGCGCCCAACACCAGTGAACAATCGCGATGGTCTTTTGTCATCTCTTATGTTCCGGCATCCAACCTCATCGTCTTACCCAATCCCCCCGAAGACCTGCTCACACCAGTAGAATCCTGGTCGGATGAAAAAGTAGACGCCGATGCACAACGCTTTTGGGAAAGTTTGCAAGGTTAATCCATGGCGGATCAAGAATACAACAAGCTTGTGTGGGATAAGATCCCCAATATCATCTCTCAAAGTGGCAAAGCACCTATCACGCGTACCCTTGGCGAAAAAGAATACGCCAAAGCCCTTCAACAAAAGTTTCTGGCATCACCTGTATTCAAGACGCCATTTGGCCGGTCGACCAACAGGATACGCACGACACGTTTCGAAATCACCTCCAAGAATCAAACCTATCAAATCCCGATTATTATAACCAACATTTCACCCAACGCGGCGACCAAGACGGCAAAGTTGAAGTTGGCACACGCCCCTCAAGGAGTCCAAGCTCTTGAATACAAAACCAAAACGCCTCTCGCGTAAAACCATCATCAAAAGCCCTTGGGTGAATCATCACATAGACAAGGTCGAATTTCCCGGTGGGCGCATTGCCGACCAACACCATATTTTGGAACACGATGCAGAAGCCGTGGCGGCACTCATTACAAACGAGCAAAATGAAATTCTCATGATCCAGGCATATCGCTATGTTACCGACAGCATTGAATGGGAAATTCCCGCAGGGCTCATTGATCCGGGCGAAGCCATTATAGATGCTGGCAAACGCGAGGTCTTTGAAGAAACGGGCTATGAAACAAGTGGTGTAAAATTGTTCTATACCTACCACCCAATGAACGGTATCAGCAACAAAGTCTTCAACATCGTCAGAGGGAAAGCATTGGCTCGAACAGGAGAGTTTGACGTTAACGAAGTCAAATCTGTCACGTGGCACACACCAGAGACAATCAAGCAAATGATAGCAGACAATACCATCAAAGATGGTTATTCACTCACGGCATTATTGCTGCATTTGCTTCAAACATAAATACCAAAAAGTAACCCAATATCAAAAGAGGCTCAGTTCTCAACGAAGAACAGAGCCTCTTTGTAATTTATAGATGAAGGCAGATCATTCGGCTTCTATTGCGCCATTGATATATATCCTCGATCTTCAGAGCAAAATATAAAATGTCCATCAACTACAAGTGCCACATTTGCCTTAAAGCCTGACAACAAAATGACATCTCCCCATCCACAAATTGACAAGCCCCCAACTCTCTGCGTATCATACACCATCAATGAAACCTTAAACAAATGATCCATCAGACCAATAACAACAGAAAGATGTGTTATGAACGATGATGAAAAGTACCTCTTTGACCTCAATGGTTATCTTGTAATCAAAAACGTTTTAACAGATGAAGAGCTTGTACAAGCCAACGATGCAGTTGACCGTCATCTCGATCACGGTCGCATTCGCCCAAGAGAACAAAGCCTTGCGGGTGAATCACCCGAACTTGAGGGAGATAAGGGGCGTGGCGAACTAAGTAATCTGCTCAACTGGGAAGAACCCGATTGCACCCTCTTTCGCGACATGCTTGCACACCCTCGCATTGTGCCCTACCTCAACGAAATGCTCGGCTCTGGGTTTCGTATGGACCACCAAATGTTTTTACTCTGGATGGACAAAGGAGCCGAAGGATTCCGTTTTCACGGTTCCTCTGGCCCAGGTTTTGACCCCAACCAATATTACATCTTCAAAAACGGTCAAATGCACAATGGGCTCACCGTTGTCACCTTTCAGCTTACCGATGTCAACCCAGGCGATGGCGGTCTCTGCGTAATTCCCGGCAGTCACAAAAGCAATTACCCTTGCCCGACTGAAATGAAGCTGTATCAAAAGCACCAAGAACACATTCGTCACATCACCTGCAAAGCGGGCGACGTGGTCATCTTCTCAGAAGCAACCACGCACGGCACCTTACCCTGGACAGCTGATCATCCACGTCGCTCCCTCCTCACACGCTATACAGCTGGCAACATGTCTTACGTCAAAACTTA